>CAYMXD010000349.1:0-3377 GCA_964394095.1 uncultured Mesohalobacter sp.
CTGAAAGAGACACCATTTTCCCGTCAACGTTTTCTAATTTAAAATCGGTGGCCACATCGCCAACGTCATAGCCGTCTTTATCTATGGTTAATGTAAAGGCTGATGTCACAATAAATGCGATCATTATTAAAAATGTTTTGATTGTATGTTTCATAATTTTTAATTTATAAAGGATTGAACTTCGTTTTCTAAGTCCTCCTGAGTGAAGGATTGTTCGTAAAATTGACGTTTGTCTTTATTATATATCAAAGTGGCAGGTATGGCACCCGACCAACTTTTAGCAATGTCGTCTATCCAAAATTGTTCATTGGTATCATTTAGGTGAAGGACTTGAGATTGAATATTTTGTTTTTCAACAAATGGTATTAAACTGGACGCTTTCTTTTTCGGAAAATCCAGACTAACGAGAATGACCTCTACATTTTTATCCTTGTAGTCTTCACCGAGTTTTTCAAAATACGGTAATTCTTTAACACAGGGTGCACACCAAGTCGCCCAAAAATTGACCACATAAGTCTTGTTATCTTCTTTATTGAGCCAGGGTTTTAATTGGTTGTAGTTTAAACTTGGAATATCAATTTCTGCCATTTGAGCGGCTTCCTTTTTTGTTGGATTGTCATTAGAATGTGTTTGTTTCTGCTTGCAAGCAAATACAATGAAAGTCATACTTATAAGAAAGAACATATTTTTCATATACGCAAATTAAACAATTAGACCCCTGAGAACATTTTAATTAACGAAATATTTGCACCAGGCTTCTGTTGCTAATAATCTATAATGATAAGAGCATTTGCTTAAAACTAATTCAGGTTTAAATTTATTGGAATATTGGTTTAATTGCAGTTTCGAGCCCTTATTCTTATATTTTTTCACAACTGTCCAAAATGAAAATACGTCCAATACTATAAATATAGACATGCTCTTTGAAGCTTAAAATTTCAGGGATTAAAATTTGAAAGAGAAAGTGTAAAATTGAAAATTTCGGACAGCTGGTTTGGGTAACCTACCACCACACCACAAAGTATTCTAATATTTTACCTGAAGGCGTTTTTTGCCACACCAATCTGGCGCGTTTATCTTTAATGCTGGGTTGGAGAAGTGTTTTAGCTTTATCGAAATTATACCAAGATGTATGTTGTTTAGCTTCACAAACCCAATCTGCCTTTTCCGGCACATAAAAAAGGGCATTTTCATGTCTTAAAGCTTTAAAATCTTCAAAGTTCAAATAATGACCGGAAATACAGTCAGCATTCAAATATTGAGATTTAAATTGCTTTTTAGAATTTAAAAACAATTTAGCTTTAAAACAACAATAGCTTTCAATATTTTTTGTCCCTATTTTATCTAAAATATCAGTATGCCTGCCCATGGGCAGCTGATGAGTTTTCAATTTATTAATTTTATAATCTAAACGGTCTTTCAGGTTTGGGCCAATCCATTGAGTAAAATCATCATAATCTTTGTCTCCTACAAATACATATAACTTGTATACTAATTCAATGTGAAGCCATTTTTGACGTGATTTATCAAAGCAAACCACATCAACTTCGCCAATGGTGGTAGTCCCTTCTCGAATTTGAATACTGTGAAAAATTTTAGAAAAGCGTTCAGAAGATTTTAAATACTGCAAAAGAAAAAATTCGGCCCGTTTGCCTAAGTATTTATGTTTTGAAAGTTCATCTGAAAGACTTTCAATAGCTGAGGGGGCAGTTTTCTCATCAGTTTGAAAGGGTTTTACACCTAAGGCGTCTTTTGTTTTAAATAATTGAGGCGTTTTTAAAAAACCCTCATTCTGTTTAACGATTTTTGCTTGTGTGTTCAACCTATTAGCGTTTCTAATCCAACCTTGACCATATCACCAAAACTCTGTTCCCGTTCTTTAGCAGAGGTTAGTTCACCTGTGACTAAAGAGTCGGAGATAGTCAGTATACCAAGAGCTTGAGCTTTATATTTTGCTGCAATAGTGTAAAGCGCAGCCACTTCCATTTCTACGCAAAGCACATTATAGGTTGACCATATATCATAGTATTCTTTATGGTCGGCGTAAAAAATATCAGAGGAAAAGACGTTACCGGCATGAAAATGAATTCCCTTGTTTTCAGCAACCTTAACCGCTTTTTGAAACAATTCAAAATCAACAGTCGGCGAATAGTGGGCGCCTTGAAAACGTTGTTGATTAATACTTGAATTCGTAGATGCCGATATCGCCAAAACCACATCTCTGAGCACAATGTTTTTTTGAAGCGAGCCGGCACTGCCCACTCGTATCAGCGTTTTGACCTTATAATCGTTAATCAATTCTTCAATATAAATCCCTGCTGAAGCCATGCCCATACCGGTGCCTTGCACAGAAATACGTTCCCCTTTATAATAGCCGGTAAATCCAAGCATATTTCTTACCTTATTATAACATTTCGCATCTTCAAGATAGTGTTCTGCAATCCATTGGGCGCGAAGCGGGTCGCCCGGTAATAAAATTTTGTCTGCAATGTCGCTTTTTTTGGCTTCAATATGTACACTCATATTTTAGTAGTTTTTATCTGAAGTTTTTCCTTGTATGATTTCAATGCCGGAAGACGTCCCTAATCTGCCGACACCTAATTCAATATATCTTTGAGCAGTCTCATAATCCCTGATGCCTCCGGAAGCTTTGATTTGTACATTTTTGGAGATATTAGCTTTCATGATTTCTACTGCTTCAAAAGTTGCGCCATGTGCTCCAAAACCCGTTGAAGTTTTTATGAAATCTGCCCCGGAATCGGATATAATTTGACTGATTTGCACTATGTCTTCTTTATTTAGCAGGCTAATTTCAATAATTACTTTTAGCACATGTTGCCCAATAGCGTTCTTTAAACTATAGATTTCATCTTTCAATTTCTCGTAAGTTTTATCTTTTAGCCAGCTCACATTAATGACCATATCTATTTCATCGGCACCATTTTCTATGGCGTTTTTAGCTTCAAATACTTTAGTAATAGTTGTGTTTTGCCCTAATGGGAAGCCGATTACTGTGCATATTTTTACTTTTGTATGCTTAAGGCATTGATGTGCAAAAGACACATAATGCGGATGTACACAAACCGAAGCAAATTTATATTTTTCAGCCTCATTGCATAGTTTTCTTATATTTTCTTGAGTAGAATCCGGTTTTAATAAGGTGTGGTCGATATACTGGTTCATATTTTTTTTTGATAAAGATATTATTTTTTATGCTTAACAGGATGTTTCCCCATTTTCAACTTCAATTTATAATCTCATAGATGCTTTTAAGAGGCAAAAACGTTTGAAAGTATTAACCCGTAAAATTCATTGAAATAGGATTAGCGACCTGTTGCGATTAAGAAAAACTAGAATTTTCGTACCTCAAATTTGAG
>CAYMXD010000350.1:0-3376 GCA_964394095.1 uncultured Mesohalobacter sp.
TTTACGACCGACAAGTCGATCCCTACAAAAATCAAGTTTTTGACCGCGACAGTACCTTTTGGGCCAAAAACAGACTCGAACCGCTCAAAAAAGATGAAAAAGACATCTACACCCTGGTTGATACCTTAAAAACGGTTAAAGCTTTTAAACAAATGTATGATGTGGCTACGGTTTTAGCCTCAAATTACTATGAATTCAACGGCTGGGATTTTGGGCCGGTATTTTCCACTTTTGGGTTTAATGACATTGAAGGTTTACGATTAAGAGTTGGTGGCCGCACCTATTTCAGCCAAAATGATACTTGGCGTTTACAAGGCTTTACCGCCTATGGCTTTAAGGACGATAAATTCAAATACGGCTTATCCGGCAAAGTCATGCTCGACCGAAAATCTCGACTCATTCTTTCCGCCGGAAACCGTTGTGATGTAGAACAACTCGGCGCCAGCTTAACGAGCTCTAATGATGTTCTGGGCAGGAGTTTACTGTCAGGAACACCTTTAACCGTGGCTGCCAACAACACCTTAACCAGTATCAACCTGAGCCGTTTAGCCTTAGAGTTTGAACCACTATACAATTTTAATGTTCGTTTGGCCGGCACTTACCGAACACTTGAAGGCGCAGATACCGATGTGTTTAGCCTGGCCTATTATACAGACGAGGCCAGAACCCAACGGGAGGAACAAACCACCCAAACCGAATTATCTCTCACCACCAGATATACACCTGGCCGAAAAGCTACAGGCTATGGCGTAGAGCAATATGTAGTCAATGCAGGAACTTATCCGGAGCTTATGCTCAAATACACCAAAGGATTAAAAGGCGTGATAGACAGCGATTTTAATTATGACCGCCTCCAAATGCTTTACCGACAGCCTATTTTGTTGGGCGGTTTTGGAAAATTCACCTCAACACTTGAAGCCGGGAAAACTTTTGGTGGTGTACCATTAGGCTTGCTGAATGTCGTCCCGGGAAACCAAACTTTATTTTCCATTCAAGGCACCTTTCCGTTGCTCGACTTTTACGAGTTTGTGACCGATGAATACGTCAGTCTTCATATGGAACACAATTTTAATGGGCGTTTATTTGCAAGAATTCCATTTTTACGAGATTTAGATTTAAGAGAAATTGTCACCTTTAGAAGTGTGTACGGTACGCTATCTGATGAAAGCATAATGCTGAACGCTTCAACCTCAAACCCCGTATTATTTGCCCCGGACCGGAATGCTTACTACTCCTATAGTTTTGGTATCGGCAACATATTTCGGGTGTTTCGATTAGATTTTCATTTTAGAGGCAACTACTTTGATATTCAAAATTCCAGAAGTTTTGGAATTACGGGAGCGTTTGGGTTTTATTTTTAAGGGATTTTATTTAATTGCAATTTAAGCAGGTAACTAACTATTGACCTCAATAAATATCATCTTGGTTTTTAGATATACCATGTGCAAAATTAAATTCTTGTCAGAGTTTTACAAAAAATTACAATCTCCGATTTTGGCGTAATCTTAGCCCACGATTTCAATCGTGGGCATAGGATTAAAACTCGCAAAGAAATGGTTTTAACCATTTCCTAATTTCTATTCATTATCAAATTCATTTAATCTTAAAAACTCATCACCAGTATTCTACCTTTAATTGCCTATACCACATGTATCCAAGTTTTCACGTAACAATAAGGTGTTTTTCTTTTAAATATAAATTAAAATTCTAAAACGCTGAAAAAAAGAGAGGAGCAACATAGAAAACCGTTAAAACGGTTTTGCAACACCAATTTTTATCATCAGCCCATGGATGAATCCATGGGCTATTTTTTTTGATAAATTCTTGAGCATAACTTAATATATATTAATTAGTAGATAACTTTTTATGATTTTAAAGCATTATTAAATTAATAATCAGAATATTAAAAATATTTCTGCTGTCAGTTCGAGCCATTGAAAATTTAGAAATTTTATTTAATAGGATGTGATGTTTAGTTGAGCAACGAACCCGCCTGTCCGGCTAGCAAGTGCACGAATAAATTCAAGGACTACTAAGTGTCAAAATACGCCTTTAAACATAAAAAAATCAATGAAATAAACAAAACGTCATTTGTAATCCTATGCTAAGCGAACCTCACGGTCTGTTATACTTTAGCAAGGAACATTCGTGAATTAGTGGCTTTCGAATCAGGGTTTTTAGTTAAGGACTACTTAGGTACAATTCATAACTTACTATCATATTTATCTGTAAAAATATTTCTGTACACAAAAGGGGTTGTGTCGCTAATAATCAATTGTGACTCTTTTAGTGTTTTTTTATAAAGTTGTTTGAGCAATAAGGGTTTTACAATTTTGACGTTGTACATCCACTGAAATAACCAGCCCAATAACTCTCTATTGATCCCACATTTGAGATATAAAATATAGTCGCCCTTAACACTCTTGATGTTTTGAGACTCATGCCAATGGTGATTTTCAATAAAACGGCCCAAAACTGGCGTAAATTTTATTTCAATATCATAAACCTTATCGTTGATATTTTTAGTCACACCAAACCGGGTTTTGAGTTCGTTTTTTACACGTTTTTCCAGAGCCTTGAAGTTATGAAACGCTTTGTCTAATGCTATGTTTTGAAGCTGCCTTATACCAAACACCTCAACTTCTTTGAATTTAGCATTAAAACAAGCCAGGTAATAACTATTTCTGTGATACACAATTTTTACAGGGCATACCACGACATTTTCAGTATCAACATCCAAGTTTTGACAGGTTTCATCGTCTTTTATCAATTTTATGATTAGCTTTTTTTGCTCTTTTATGGCTTGCTGTATGAGGTATAGATTAAATTGAATGCGGTCTGTGAGGATTTGGTTGTAGAAATGGGTATGATAAATTTCTGTGGTTGCTATTGCGGCCCTTTCAGATTTAAAGGGAGTTGATGTATGGATATAAAAATACTTTTTGCCATCTTTAAAAAAATGACTTAAGGTCTCATCGTCTTCTAACATAGATTGAATCGCCTTAAAATCACGGCTAAGTTGACGTTTAGAAACACTCCTGTTTTGAGCATCCAATAGGTTGAGCATATCATTTATGCTCTTAGGCTCAGCTTTAAGCCAATGCTTAATGTCATGTAGTCTTTTTAAATATTTACTCATGATAGGACGTTTGGTGTCTTATTGGTGTAAATATCTTAAAAAGTTTTAAGGTTTATTATAATAGTTAATTAATTGAAAGTTTAAAAGGTTTTTATTAATTTTAAAGAAAATGCCATGAAAATAATCATCACTATTAGTCTTTTGATGCTTAGCTTTAATGCTTTCTGCCAAAAAATATTCCAAGTCGAACACCAATCCCAAGCAGATATTAAGGTCTTTGTAGTTCAACATGAATCC
>CAYMXD010000351.1:0-3365 GCA_964394095.1 uncultured Mesohalobacter sp.
CAATACTTTTGATAAAGGCCAGCAATTCGGGTTTATCGGCCTCATCAGAAGCTTCCAGTTGACGTCTAACTTGGTTGAGGCTTGAGTTTTCATAAGGGGAAAACTGAAAAATAGTTCCTTTATTCTCATTTAAGGCGTCTTGTAACGCCCTGATAAATTCAAAATTAGGAAATTCACCCGGGTTGACATTGATAAATTCATTGGCGTGTTCAATCTGTCCGTTTTCATGAAAAATATGGTGTGAAAATTGAAAGACTACTTTTTCATAAGGCGATTGGCCTTTATAAAAGGGCAAAGCCATAACCGAAGCCTCAAAGTCGATAAAATTGAGAGGAAAATCCCAAGACGCTATCTCACTGCTTAACGCAGGTTTGTAAATTTCGGGAGTGTTATCCTGTTCAATAGATTTGTGCTTTTGAATCAGTTGCCTTTTCACTCTGCTCATGGTCAAATCATTATCGTCTTGACTGCCAAAAACCTCATCATCAATATCTTCAAGTTTAAGTTTCTGCATTTTATTCAAGGTCGTCCATCGTCTAAAATTCCATATTTCAAAAGCATTTGGAGCCTTAAAATCCTCTTCAGTCCAGCCTAAGTGTTTTTTGAAACATTCTTGAAAGCCTGATTTTTTATCTGAAGTCTTGTCATCGGTATAAAATTCACATTTTTTACAAACCTTAAAATCTATACCATAGCCCAAATAGCGATCTTCCCGGTAAGCTTTTGCAAAAATACTGATGGCATCTTCAAAGGCATAATCTTCAAGAATACGGTGTTTTCCCAATTCAATTCCGGCTACCACCTGACTAATATTTGTTGTTGTTAAAACAGAATCTTCGGGAAAATTCAGTTTATCGATTTGAGTTTTTACTTTTTCAATGCCGGTTCGGTTTCCGGCACTTTTTTTAATTCTAAACATTTGATTCAGTCCGTCTACCTTGGCTGTTTTATCTTTATCGGCCAACATAAGATAAGGGGTCACTTGGTATTGAGGTAAGGCTTTATTAATCACATACTTTTGAAACGCTACATCAAACAAGTAGTATTTCCATCCTGAAACTATTTTACCCTGCTTGCCAACAAAAATATATTCAGTATCGGATGAGTTGAAAGACTTGGCTTTAACTTCGATTAAGTTAATCTGATTCCCTTTTTTCTCAAGGATATCTACACGAATAAAGAGGTTATTAAACTTAAAAGCCGCTTCGAAAATGACAACATTCTCGTGATTAATTAATAAGTTGTGTGTTTCTCTAACTTTAGCTTCATAATTGTAGTTTTCATGCGATTGGTCTTCAATCAAAATGCCGTTCGGATAGTGTAATCTCGCTAATTCCTCAACCTGAAACCCACCGGACGCCAGAGCTTCCAGAAAAGGATCGAACTCCTTTTGGTTGGCATATTCGTCTTTTTTGGTGTAGTACAGTTTATTAGGACATTCCAGCCCGGTTTTAAATCTGGATTTGGTCAGGTAACGCATGTGGTAAGTTTTAAATTATTTTGTGCTAAAATATCCGTATTCTATTCTATACTTATGGTTTAGCAATGAGTATTAATTCAAAAGTGCAAATAATATCAGAAACTATGGCTCTATTTTTATGTTTTAAAAGAATTTCATTTCAAACAAAGATATACTACGTCAAGATATGTTTTAGGTAGCCCCTGAAAATTCAGAAATTTTATTTCATAGGATGTGACGTTTTTAAATACGATAACAGGCTTCTTGCCTTAGAGGGAAAACTTTTTAAATAAGATAAACCACAGAAAAACAATAAGTGACATAAAAACATTAGTAACTAACATATCATAAAGGCATAAACCTAATGCCTTTTAAAATCATCAAGTTGTCTCAAGATTTTCTTGTCAGCGCATTGTTTTATGGTTTTTTGAATCCGATTTCAGGCCGTTTGTTTGTTAATGTTTCTTCGGAGCAAAACACCAATAAATTTTCCAGAGAGATTTCATCCCCATAAATGATTTCGTTGATTTCACTTTTACGTACAATATTATCGATTTGACCGCCCGAAAAATTATACTTTTCTGCAAGAAACTTACACTCATTTGAAGACAATGAAGGCAATTTCATTTTCCATATCTCCGCTCTAATAGAATTTGATGGGGGATTGAAAAGAATTTTAAACAAAAATCGTCTTTCAAAAGCTGAATCTAAATTATCAGCCAAATTGGTTGTGGCGATAAGAATACCTTCAAAATTTTCCAAGGCTTCTAAGAGAATATTTTGAATCGCGTTTTCAGTTTGTCGCGTGTTAGAATGGCCAATATCACCACGTTTGGAAAAAATGGCATCCGCTTCATTCAAAAATAAAATCGGTGTTTCATCGCTGTCTTTCAGAAAACTTTTATAGTCTGTAAATATCTTTTGAACCACCTTTTCGCTCTCCCCAAACCACTTGGACTTAGACTGGCTGATGTCCACTTTCATAACTTCTCGATGAGTGTCTTTGGCTATTTGCTTAACAACTTCGGTTTTTCCCGTTCCTGGCGCCCCATGAAGTAAAGCGACGATGCCTTTAGGTAAGTGTTTTTCTTCTAAACGTTTTTGCATTTGTTGAAACTGAATAGGTTGTAGCACATCCTTTAAAACATACAGTTGTTTCATTTCAGAAGGACTAAAAATCAGTTTTCGGGTTACAATATTTTCGGGGGATATGATATTGTCTTTATGGCTTTCTTTTTTGAAAACAGTAATACCACATTCTTTAAGTAAGTTATTTGAAGTATCCGTCAATTTGATATCAGTATCATTGAAAAAGTCGGAAGGTATTATTTCTATTAATTTATTATCTAATAGTGGGTTTTTGCCTTTTAACAAATCCTGCATATAGTTAACGCGTTTAGTGGCTTTGTCAAAAATAGCTTCCAAAGCTCTACCAACATCACAAGATTCTTTACCGGTGACGGTTTTCCAGATTAAATACAGGTAAAGCAATTTATCATCTATAGAAAGCTCATATGCCTTTATTGTTTTAAGAAGGGAGAATTGCTTGTGGTTTTCTAATAAATCATCAAAAAGCCTATAAAGCTGAAATGTATTTATTTCCCCATCATCCCGTTTCTGACTCAGTTCATAGGCCTCTTCCAGCAATTCAAAAACATCGTTGATTTTACTTTGAATTTCAGGTATTGGTTGATTATTTAAAATGGCCTTACAAACAATTTCATTTACGGTGAACTGATCATTTGCAACAGCAACCAGAGCTCTATGTCTTGAAGCCTTCTTTGTAAAAATAGCTTTAGAAACCAAATACGCAAAATCCTCACTATATCTAAGGATTTTCATCGGGTTGCAGTCAAAGTAATCAATCAAATCGTTAAAATCAACCTTATCCCCTTTGTAGTTTAGT
>CAYMXD010000352.1:0-3350 GCA_964394095.1 uncultured Mesohalobacter sp.
AGAGTGAAATTAAGACGACTTTATCCGTCAATTCATGATTAACACAACACTAGTATTGCTGTAAATGCTTTTGTAGATTCAAGTCTGGACAATTCAGTGCTGTTAACAAGTATAAATTCTAATCCCCCTTTTGTTTCAGTTTATAATACTCAGGATATAGAAGTTTCAGCTACACAAGCCTCTACAGATGAAGCAAACATAGAAGTTCATGTAAAGACCGATAATTATCCTTCAGAAATTACGTGGACGCTTAAAGACGATTCTGGTGCTGAAATAGCCTCCGGTGGGCCTTATCAACCTGGAACAGACGATCAGTGGGGTGGAGGTGGTCCAGATGCTATGACTACAATCACTCAAAATGTAAGCTTACCGAACAATACAGCTTGTTATAGCTTGGAATTATTTGATTCTTTTGGAGATGGATGGGGATTAACAGATGGGTCTATAACACCTGGTATTGACATTATAGCGAATGCCCAAACGGTATATTCTACTGGTAATGTTGGGAATTTTGGAACCGAACTGGTAATATTTAATGCTTTCAGGTACAATCAAAACTTTTCTGTTGAGGATTCCGTTTTAGATGATTTTAATTTTTATCCCAACCCAACCCAGGGCATGATTTATTTTTCTACTCCCAATGCGTTGAAAATTAATGTCATAGACTTGAATGGTAAATTAGTTTATAGAGCTAATGTTGATGCGAACGGTGAGCTTGATCTTTCATCACTTAATAGTGGATTATATATAATGAAAGCAACTTTTCAAAATATTACTAAAACAGAAAAACTTATTATAAAATAATTATACGATGATAAAACGAACCCTAATTGTAATATCCTTATTCGCTATAAGCATCTCAAGTGCTCAAATGTCTGTCACAGATCTTCAAGGCAATCCTTATCAGGATGGAGATGTTTATAATTATGATACCAACGTATTTGAAGATGCTAAATTAAAGTATGTGATATCTAACACCTCTAATATAGATGATATCAATGTTTTGATAGAAGTAGTTTCATTTTCTAATACAGATGGTACTAACTGCCAATTGTGTGTGCAGCCTTTGTGTTTTTTCTCAATAAGTGAGGGACAATCCTACCCTAACAATCCTATAACCTTATCACCAGGAACAAATAATGGACCGGCTGATTATTTTTCTAACACAAACCCTGGTGATGGCGCTAATTACCCGATAGAATATGTGCTTAGATTTTACACAGTAGATGATTCAGGAAATGAAATAGGAAACGATATTACTGTAACTTACCTTTACACACCTGAAAATTTCAGTACTACTGATTTTAGTTTAAAAGACTTAGGTATTGATTTAGAAAACACCCTAGTATCAGAACGTTTATCCTTTAGTACAAATGATAACGTCTCATTTACCATTTATGATATTAATGGTAGGCAAGTTAAAGTCTATAGCGCAAATCCCGGTCAACATCAGTTAAATTTAAGTGATTTAAGCTCTGGACATTATATTCTTATTTTTGAAAATGATTCTACAGAAAAAGCTCAGGTAAGAATTCAAAAAAAATAAGCCATATGAAGAAATCGTTTCTGTTCTTTTTATTTTTTGGCATTGCTATTTATCTTCAATCTTGTTCAGAACACTATAACACGGAAGAAGGTATTGCTGGTATATATATAACTACTGACTCCAGTTCAAACACTGTTGGTGAACAGATTACCATAAATGTTAGAACAAGCGGTACTCAAGCTCAGGATGTCACGGCAGCATCTGATATTTTTGTTAATGGAGAATTGTTGAGCTCACCTGTATTTACCACAGAAAACCCCGGTACATACGCTATAACGGCCAGATACGATTCTTTTGAATCTGAAATGCTTGAAGTTGAATTTACAGAACTTCCGGAAATTAATTTTAAGAAGAGAATTCTGGTGGAAGACTATACCGGTACATGGTGTGGCTGGTGCCCCAGAGTCTCCTACGGCATGAAATTATTAAGCGAACAGTCTGATGCGGCTGTTTTTGTTGCTATTCATAGAGCTCCTTCAGGAACTCAAGATCCTTACACTTATGACGATGCTGACGACTTAGAAATTTTGATTAACACACCAGGTTACCCGAAAGGATTTTTGAACAGGTTAACCCAGTGGGATTTCCCCGAACCCGAAAATGTCAGTCAGGCCATAGCACTGACTCAAGGTTCTAATCCTAAAGTGGGGCTTAAGATGGCATCTTCAATAGCAAACAATCAAATTGATTTAACGGTTAGTGCTTTATTTACCCAAGATTTTGAGAACCTTAAGTTGGTAGTTTATCTGCTGGAAAATGGCTTAGTTTATCCACAGGTGAATTATACCTCTTATTATGAAGGAGAAAATCCAATTGAAGATTATGTTCACAATTATACTTTAAGACAGACCTTAACTGATATTGTTGGGGATGAGTTAAACAACCAAGATACTAGAGATGAATCTGAATTTACCAGAACCTTCAATTTAAATTTACCCGATAATGTCACAGACGTAAATCAGGTCGATTTTGTAGCCTTTCTTACTGATAGTGAAGGACATGTCATAAATGTCAGAAAATCTGCTTTAGGTGAAATTCAGGATTACGAAATTTTAGAGTAGAGGCTTCTGTTCTTTTGTTTTGAATCATTACTATCCTTATGGCATGTGCCACACTGAGTTTATCGAAGTGCTCCTACCCAACCGCCATGGTAGTGTAGATTCGTACCGTTATGGCTTCCAAGGTCAAGAAAAAGATGACGAGATTAAAGGGGAAGTAAACTCCATTAACTACAAGTTTAGAATGCATGATCCGAGATTGGGGAGGTTCTTTGCGGTGGATCCTTTAATGCATTCATTTCCATGGAATTCATCTTATGCTTTTTCAGAAAATCAATTAATTGGTGCTGTTGAATTAGAAGGCTCTGAGAAGATGGTAACCTTGCAAACAGCTGGCTCAACAAAACTGCCTAAATATTATGAAGATGAAGAAGTAGTACAAAATGTAAGAAGGCATATAGAGCAAAAATTAGGAAGATTTAAAGATTTTAGATGGGCAACTAAAAAAGAACATAATCAATTCATTTACTCCCATAACGATATCTATGATGGCATAAAAGCAGGAACTATCTCACTTTATCTACAAGAAGATGGTTCTATTTTAGGACACTTTGATGGATATATTCAAGATAGGCAGGAAACTATTGAGGAAAATAAATTTCAGGATGCAAAGATAGGTATTTATATAGAAGGAGTAGGTGATATATTAATAGGAACAGTTGGTATAATAACAGCTTCTGTCGAAGAAATAAGTACAGGTGGATTAGCTACAGGTTTGGTAATAACGCAATTGACTTTGTCAGTAG
>CAYMXD010000353.1:0-2800 GCA_964394095.1 uncultured Mesohalobacter sp.
CCCTTTGCGAACATAGCGTCTTCTTGGCGTGCGTTGCGGTAAAATTAAGCTGGTAATTAGTAATTAGTCGGTAGTCGGTAGTCGGTAGTTGGTAGAGGGTTGTGTAGTAAGCAGTAATGAGTAAGTAGTAAATAGTAAAAAAAGTTTTTTTATCTCATTAACCCGAAAACAGAAAAACTTGAAACCTGATAACCCAAACCAAAAACCCGAAACCTGAAACCTGAAACCTGAAACCTGGAACTTCTAACTTCAAAAATCTATTTTCTAAATTCGTAAAAAACATTAAAACATCGTGTTTACGGCAGTGGAGTTATTATTTTTGTCATTTAAATCAATAAAATGCTTTTAGACGAAACAATTGTTGCGCTTGCTACGCCATCGGGTTCCGGTGCTATTGCGGTTATTCGGGTGTCCGGGCCGGAGTCTTTGAATATAGTCGAGCCTCTTTTTAAAGCCAGAAGTGGTAAATCGCTTTCGGAGCAACAATCGCATACCATTCAGCTAGGTAATATTATAGATGGGAAAAAAATTATTGATGAGGTCTTGGTCACGGTTTTTAAAGGTCAGAGGTCTTACACCGGCGAACCGAGTGTGGAGATTTCTTGTCATGGAAGTCCCTATATTCAGCAGCAAATCATTCAGTTGCTCAACCGCAAGGGTTGCCGTACTGCCAAGCCCGGCGAATTTACAATGCGCGCGTTTCTGAATGGCAAAATGGACCTGAGTCAGGCGGAAGCCGTTGCTGACTTGATTGCCAGTGACAACGAAGCTTCACATCAAATTGCCATGCAGCAAATGCGTGGTGGCTTTGCCAATCAACTGAAAGAACTGCGACAACAATTGCTGGATTTTGCGTCTTTGATTGAATTAGAATTAGACTTTTCTGAAGAAGATGTCGAGTTTGCCAATCGGGAAGAGTTTCAAAACCTGGTGACAGAAATCCAAAACACCTTAAAACAATTGATTGATTCTTATGCTATTGGAAACGTCATTAAAAAAGGCATTCCGGTGGCGATTGTCGGCGAACCCAATGTGGGTAAATCGACCTTACTGAATGCCTTGCTGAATGAAGAACGCGCCATAGTCTCCAACATTGCCGGTACGACTCGGGATACAATTGAAGATGAATTGGCGATAGGTGGAATAGGGTTTCGATTTATCGATACCGCTGGTATTCGCGAAACCGTTGATGAAATTGAAGGTTTGGGCATCAAAAAAACCTTTGAAAAGATTGCGCAGTCGCAATTGGTCATCAAATTGTTTGATGCGTCATTAGTGATAGAAAACCAATCGCATTTGAAACATATTGTCAATGAAATTGACAAGATACGCAGTCGTTTTCCCAACAAACCTTTGATTATACTCGCCAATAAAGCCGATAGCATAGATGCTGAAACCCAAAACCTGATTAAGCAACAACTCCCTGATGTAGAATTCATATCTGCCAAAACCAAAACCGGTATTGATGAGCTCAAAGACGAACTGGTCAGTTATGTGGATACGGGTCGCCTGCACAACCAAGACACCATTATTACCAACTCTCGCCATTACAACAGTTTGCAGAGTGCTTTAGAAGAAATCAATCGCGTTCAGGACGGTCTCAATGCCGGTCTTACCGGCGATTTACTCGCCATAGACATCCGTCAGGCGCTTTATCATTTTGGTGAGATTACGGGTGAAGTGACGAATGATGAGCTTTTAGGTAATATTTTCGGGAATTTCTGTATTGGGAAGTGAGCAATTTAGCCAAGCTCTGCTTGGCGTAAAAATTGCTCATCCCGAAAGACGACGTAGGAGTCTATTCAGGATTAATCAATCTTTAAATGAGTAATTTCCGATTTGCGTAAAAATTGCTCATCCCGACAACCGACGCAGGAGGTTCGTCGGGATCTTACCAACAAGCTCAAATTATCTCTTATTTGCGCAAAATTGTTCTTGCTGCAAGCATTGCTTCGTCAGTATCTTCCCAACCAATAGCTTTTAATCTCTGTTTCGGCTTATTGCCCAAACAGCAAGTCCGGCAATGGTGACTAAGCCACCTACAAATACAGCTATATTACCATCGCGCTGTACTTTTTTTGCTTTACGGAGTTGTTTTGAGCCTATTCCATTTTTTGCAATGAAATCTTCTAGTACTGTAATTCTTCCTTCTAATTCTTCTTTAATCTTTTTGTTAAATTCCATAATCAATATTTTTTTTATATTTAATTTCCTTAATATAAAAAGATAAGCTTTAAATCAAAATGGTTTTAATTTTTATTAGGAAAACAATTGTGATACTTTCTGTGATTTAATTTTCTGAGCATGCTTAAATTTGATAATGTGGTAACCGGGTTGATCGAAAAGTTCGTCCTGTCTTTCATCAATTAATTTGAATTGATACTGCTCTTTGAGTTTTTTTGACTTTTTAATTCCGATGGTATAATTAGAACAGGTTAATGTCGATAAAACACTTTAAGTATAATGCGAATGTACATACCTATGCCTGTCAATGCAAAGTAAAAAACAACACGAACAAGCCACTTGATTTTTCTGCTGCTGAAAATCAATAATACAACCTAAAATCCAGCATCTTACACCATTTATACTGTTTCTGAAATAGGGTTTCGACTACCTCTCTTAAGTCTTCATTTTCATAAAACAGGCTAAAAAACAAACGATCGATGGTGTAGGTACTGCTCATCTGTTCGGAGCGTTGACCATAGCCTGAAATGGCTCGGGCGCCGGTGACATCTAAGAAATACTGCGACTCCTCGTCGGTGAGGTCTAAGATTTTTTTATTGGCAAAGTGAATGACCTT
>CAYMXD010000353.1:2810-3349 GCA_964394095.1 uncultured Mesohalobacter sp.
TCGGCGATTTCCTGAATGCTGTAATAATAATCGTTGATTAAAATGTTGTTAGCTTCACCGGGTAGCACCAGATATATGATTTCGTAATCTTTAAAACTATGATCATTATACAATAAAAAATTCAGGCTATCTTCTATGCCTTCAATGTTGTCACAAGTTTTGTGTATGCTGGCAATCTTCTGAGTTAAAGCCACATCTTCAAGAATTTTGGTCACTTCGGTGGTTTCAACCTCATCGATATCAGGCACGGCTTCAAGGCAGTAAATAAAACGTTCATTATCCATAAATGCTCATCTAAACTGAACTAAAATTTCAAAACTCAAAACTAAAATATTTTCTGAGCTAAAGGTGATTTAGAGAATTGGTTTAGAGAAATATTATGAAGCGCCTAAGTTTGAAATTTTCAAAGCATCGTTTTACTTCAAATTTATTCTTGATACTCTTCAATATTCATGCGGCCCATTCTTGCCGATAAGTTATCGTTTGATTTATTTTATAACCATTTAAGGCTTTTAAGCCTTAACTTTATACTCTTTAAA
>CAYMXD010000354.1:0-3341 GCA_964394095.1 uncultured Mesohalobacter sp.
CAGATTCTAAAATATAATTCGCCTGAAAGGCATCCTCTAAAGCATAATAATTTTTAGCCATAATAACTAAAGCTTTTGTCCCAAATTCCCGATAACGAGAGTAGTTTTTAGACAATTGATTTTGAATTACAGCATTCGAAGTTTCATAATCGCCAGATTGGTTCAGAAAATAAGCTTTGTAGTACAGTGCTTCCGCCATCCGTTTGCCTTCAGCCACTTGTTCTACATTCTCATAGGCGGTTTTAGCTTTAGCTTCATCCTTCAACTGTATAGCAGAACGGGCTGTAAAAATGTAAGCATCACTCTTGATGTCGTCATCAATATTATTGTCGTAAGCTAAAACCGTATCAGCATAATTCACGGCTTGTTGGTAATTTTTTAATTCGTAATACGCTTTCATCAAATTGGTCTGGGCAAAAATTTTATTTTCTGTAAAACTGGCTTTCTGTTCTAAATCAGTTAAATAAGTAATGGCCTTGTCGTAATTGTCCTGCTCTAAATAATATTGGGATAATTTCCTTAAGGCTTCTTCCAGAAATTCAGACTTTGAAGCTTCTGCCACGTAGGTGTAATGCGGAATGCTTTCTTCAAAATTGCCCTCGTTGTATTGAAGCTGTGCCAAATAAAAATGCGATTTTAAAGCATGTATACCATTGGGAAATTGCTTGAGATAAGCTTCAAATCCTCTGATGGCGGCATCCGGCTTATTGTCTATAAACTTGTTTTCGGCAGATTCGTAAGTGGTATTGTCTATTTCGGCATCAGTCACATTCACAAAATCCAGGGTTTTAACCCAACTCGCATAAGCTTCCGGTTGCTGCTCATCTACATAAATCATTCTCACCGTTTGTACGGCTTGTCTGGCTTCTTCGGTTGAAGGATAATCGGCGACTAATTTTTTTAAAGTTTTTAAAGCACTTGTATTTTGATTGCTGTTGTAGTAGGCCAAACCGATTTTAGATAAAGTTTTTGGCACAAACGGGCTTTGCGGACGCTTATTCATCAAATTTTGATACGCCTGAATCCCTTTTGTACTATTGTCTTCTGCAATGTAGGTATTGCCGAGCTGGTAATAGGCATCGTCTATATAAATCGACCCCGGATAGTCATTCACGTAAGCTTCCAATTCCTTGATTTTAGTTTGATTTCTATCTACAAAGCCATAACTGTAAGCTTTTTGAAAGGCCACGTAATCTTTGTTTGGGCCGGGCATATTTAGAGCGGTATTGTACTCTTCCATGGCACTCCAGTAATCATTAGTCACAAAATAGGTGTCGCCTAAACGCACGTAAGCATCAAATTTTTGGTCTTTGTCTTTCACCTGTTTTACAGCAGATTTAAAATAAGTTTTGGCCTGTTCGTAGGCTTTGGTTTTAAAATAAGCATAAGCAATATCGTAATCTATAGTTTTATATTCTTCGGTTGGCTTTGCGCCCGACATCCCTTGAAATGCTTTAAAATCTAAAAGAGCCTCTTCATAAGCACCCAAAATAAATTGGGTTTCTGCTTTCCAGTAGGTGGCTTTAGCCATGATGGTTTTATCTAAAGTTTTGGAGGTAGCTTCGTTAAAATAGGCGAGAGCTTCCCGGTAGGCATTCTCCCGAAAGAGTTCTATGCCGTAATAATAATTGGCTTTTTGCCAGATGACCTGATCGTCGTATTGCTTGCTGTTTTCAAGCAGAGAAATCGCTTCCTTGTAGTTTTTTGAAGTCAGATAAGCATCTATCAAAAGGCTTTTGATCTTGTCTTTCTCTTTCGCCTCAGGATAGGTTTCTAAAAATCTATTCAACACCAAAGGAACACTTTCATAACTGTTCCCGATATCGTAACTCAACAAAGCGTAATTGTAAAACGCATCTTTTTGAATGGTTTTGTCAAAATCCATTTCCATCGCATTTTTAAAGGCGTTCAGCGCTTGTGGTTTTTTATCGCTTTTAATGTAAGACTGCGCCAAATGATAATACGCATTTTGAGCCACTGCATTATTACCATCTATAATTTTGTTGAATTCTGAAATGGCTTTCGTATAATCGCCCTGCTTGTAATAGGCATAACCCAACTGATAGTAATCGGTGTTATTCCATTTCCCGCGTTGACCCTCGTAAGCTTTTAGATAGGGAATGGCCTCGTCGTATTGTTTAAGGTTGAAATAGCTTTCACCTATGATTTTGTTCAACTGATTTTTTTCTACCCGGTTAGACTTCGGGAGTTTTTCAAGACCGAGTGAGATGGCTTTTTCAAAATTCCCTAATTTAAAATTCATATCACTCATAAAGTAAGACATTTCTTTTTGCGAACCTTGTTGCTGGGCTTCTTCAAAAAGTTCTGTCGCTTCACCGTAATCGTCGTCCTGATAGGCGATATACCCGATATAATATTTAGCATCGGCACCGTATTTGGCTGAAGTTCTTAGCTTTTCAAAATAGCGCTTAGCAGGTTCAGGATTGTTGGTTTTAAATAAAGTATAGCCATATTGAAACTGAAATTTTTCTAATTGGTTGTAGCTAAAACTCGATCTATTCACTTTTTCATACCAGCCTTTGGCGCGATTGTAGTCTCCAAAATTGAAATAATATTCCGCCACATCCAGATACGCCTGATTGCGTTTAGGACTGGTGGGGTAAGTTTTAACAAAATCTTCTATTTGCTCCTCTGCGTTTGGGTCGTTTAATCGTATGGAAGTATTGGCTAGATAATAAGCGGCGTTGGTTTTTATTTCCTGATTTTCAGCATGTTTTTCTACCTTTTCAAATAAAGGTTTAGCCGCCTGATACTGATGGTTTTGAAACAACTGAAGGGCTTGTTGATAGGTTGTTAATTCAGACTGATACCCCAAACTTTGCTGTGCGGTCACAGTTGAAAAACTGAAACATAATAGGATTAAGCAATAGAAAATTCGCAACATAGATTTATGGTTTAAATATTAAACGCAAAACAACACCTGAAATTATAAATTACAAACGCTAAACACAAATTTAGTCTTCTTATTCTATACAAAGATGAGGATTGAAGTCTTTTTCTTGAAGTTTTTTCAACGGCTTTGCATCATTTCGTAGATAGTAACGTCAAAATTTAACTGTCATTTCGAACCCAGAAAAATAAACTCATAAAAAAATAGCCATTGACTTCGTTACGTCTTTTCGAGTGTCCTGACAAGCATTGTCAGGAAGAAATATTTCGCCGTCAGGTCGAGCCTCTGAAAATTTTGCAAATTTTATTTAATTAGTTGTGACGTTTTTAAATACGATAACGTGCTTCTTCCTTCTGAGGGAAGAGGAGCGATGTAATTTTATTTAAAATTATATATTTAAATTTCAATGATTTACTATAAAAAGTGAATG
>CAYMXD010000355.1:0-3340 GCA_964394095.1 uncultured Mesohalobacter sp.
AATTTAACCGTATTCCAGCTGTACTTCGCAATTTGTCCTTTAAAAATGAAGACTGCCATTCGGCGATACCGGAATGGGTTTGTACTACCGATTTTTGCCTGATTTCAACACTTGGGTTGGTCACAATGTTATTGTTACGAATCCCGATTTCGTTAAACTGATAGCCCAAACTTAATCGAGAAGTCTTTGCAAAATCAATGTCTGTTCTTAATTTCAACCCAAAATCCTGAATTTCATTATTCTGTTTTAGCAGTTGGTCGGTTTGCAGTAAAGCGTTCTCGGCATCAAGATTGTAGTAGGAGGCATAGGCCGTGGCAGAACCGGAGATGTTTTCTGAAAATTGCTTTTCCAATTGAGTCGAGGCAATAAAAGACTCCTGAGTTAGTTGGTTATCCTGCTGCTCTAAAGTTGTCGTCTTTTGCTCTGAAAAATTCAAATCGTTTGAAATAGCCATAAGATTAACTTGCCAGGACGTGTTCTCATTTAAAGCAGTTTCAAACTGAAGATTGGCATCATAATACTGTAAACTGACCTCGCTGGAAAGATTGAGTTGTTCATTGTTTTCAAATGAAGTGATTTCAGTATTCTGAAATATTTTATCGTAATACTTTTGAAAAGTAGGCGTATCGATAAAATCGGAAAGAGCATATCTACCGGCCACGCGAAGTTGGGACTTGTCTGATAATTTTAAATCGGCTCTGGCAGAGGTCTCCAAAAAATTAGCAAAAACTTCAAAAGCATTGTTTTGTCTTTGATTTCCTGTTGAAGAAATGTCCACCACAGAAGATACGCCTTCGGTAAAAAAGGCCGAACTCCCATTTTTATAAATATGGACGTCGTGGGCAATCGACGGGTTTAATGCTGAAATCATCCCAAAAAAATGGCCGGTCTGGTAGAGTCTGGCGCCATTCCACAAAAATAAATTTTGATCGTGAGTACCACCTCGTACATTGATGTTTGAAATACGCTCGTCCAAACTGACGACCCCCGGCAAAAGTTGCATACTCTGAAGGACATCGGCTTGGGTTAGTCCGGGTAGTATCTCAAAATCCTGTGGTGTTAAAGTCAATGACAAATCGGGGTTGAGGTTTAGACCTCGGGTCAAATAGCCCGTCAACTCCACTTCTTCAAGGTTGATTTGTGGGATCAGTTTAAGGATTTTACACTCATTTTGTTGCAGTTCAGTTATAGATAGTTCTGCTAAAGCATAGTTTTGTTTAAAGAATTTTATGGCTTTAGTCTCAGGTATTTCAGATAAATACAAGCTTCCATTAGCATAAGTTTTGCCCAGGATTTTTGTATCGGCTTCAATATAAACGCCCGGGAGAGGCTGATTTGAATTTTCATCTACAAGCTTGATGCAGTAGTAATTTTTAAGACGTTTTACAATGATATTGCTTTCATCCATAAAGTCAAAATCAACCGGGAGCTGAAAAGAAATTTGGGCTAAAGTTAATTTAAGGGAAGCTGATTCATCAATCTTGGTAACCTTTAAAGGTTTTAGGTCTTCATTAAGGTAATTGAAATTGACCTTATACCTCTGCTCGATTTCAGTTAAGTAACTCGCCAATTGTAACTGATTTTGGGCAAAACCAAAACAAGGAAGCAGAAGTAAAAATGCTATAAAAGCTTTAAAATTACTGATTGACATCGTCAACAAAAATATAATTATTTCCGTTGAGTGATTGAGTTTTCAGTTGAAAAGTTGTCGAAATAATCTCCAATGCTTTTTCAATATTATTTTTGGGCAGTTTTCCGGTGAAATGTTTATCTGTACTCACATTTTCAGCAGAGATATCTATACCGTAATAGCGTTCAACATCCATTATCAATTCTTCAAATTCTTCATCTATGATATGGTAAAATGTAGTTTCGGTGGGTAATTTGTTTAATTGAACCTTACTTCTATTTATCATTTTATTATTCTTAAAAATCACGTATTCGTTTTTGTTTATGATTTCGGTATTTTGGTTTTGTGAGACTTTTACCCGGCCTTCGTAGCAGACCACATTTAGCTTTTCTGCGGTAGATTTTACGTTAAATTTAGTCCCTAAAACCTCCACCTGTCCCGCTTTGGTGTTTACGGTAAAGGTTTTGCCTTTTGCGACTTCAAAAAAGCCTTCACCTTGAAGGGAAACCTCACGGGTTAAAAACCAAGACATGTTGTTGTAGCTTAATTGAGAACCCGGTAGGAGTAAGACCTCAGAATCGTCCGGCAGAATGAGGGTTTTGGATTCTGCCAATGCCGTTTGAGTCGTTTGAACACTCGTTTGATGAAAAAACGCCAGAACACCAAAAGCCAAAATCAAGACAGCAGCGATTTTTAAAATCAATCCATATGATTTTAAAGCAGACTGGTTTTTGTTGGCTTGGGCTTGTTTGATGCTTTCAAAAACCCCTTGCTTGTTGAAAGCAGGTGCTTCAAGCTGTGCCGAATAGAGTTTGATTTTTTCTAAAGTCTCACGACCTTCAAGGTGCTCAGGAAATTCCGATTTTCCGTCGATCCACCGGCTTAATGTAGTTTTTGTTTTCATACCTCTGGTTTAAATATTATCTATATGTTCTCTGAGTTGACGGAGGGCCTGGCTCATACGTTTTTCTATGGCTTTTACCGTTTTTTGTTCTATCTCGGCAATTTCTTTATAGGTTTTGCCGTCTATTCTATGCATGAGGAAAGTACTTCTTAGCTTAGGTTTCAACTGATTGATGGCGGTTTGCAATTTTTGTTTAAACTCTTCTTCTTCCATTTTGTAAGCCGGATCCTGATGGTCTTTAGACTTGTGATCCTGTTCTTTGACATATTTCAATTTTACTTTTTCGTGCTTTATTTTATTCAGCGATAGGTTATTAGCTACGGTAAACAAAAAGGACTTGGCTTTTTCTACCGGCACGCTTTTGCAGTTTTCCCAAAGTTTAATAAACGCCTCCTGTACCGCTTCCTCCGCATTTACCGCATTGCCGTATTTGTAAAAGAAGAAGCGATTGATGTCTTCAGCATATTTTTCATAGACTGAGGCATAAATTTTGTCTTGGCAAACGTTATCCAAAGATTTTACAGCCATAGAATGCTACTATTGTTTAATAATTTTTGTGGTTTGAAAATCTCCATTTTGCATTTTAAATTTTGCAAAATAAACACCTGTTTTTAAAGATGATAAATGAATAGGCTTTTCATTTTCTATATCTTTTACAAAAAAAATCAGCTTGCCCAAAGCATCGTAAATTTTAACTGAATCAAGTTCAATTGGGGAATTGACGAACAATTCATTTTTGACAGGATTGGGATAAATTTTAAAATCATTATAAGTGTAGAGTTCATTAGACAGCGTCGTGTTGTATT
>CAYMXD010000356.1:0-3339 GCA_964394095.1 uncultured Mesohalobacter sp.
CGCCTAAGGCAATGCTTTGAGCCGCCTGCATTACAGCTTTCATTCCACTAGAACAGACTTTATTGATCGTTGTACAAGGCACAGTATCAGGAATACCAGCACCAAGAGCGGCTTGTCTTGCCGGCGCCTGACCGCAGTTAGCCTGAACGACCTGTCCCATTAATACCTCTTCTACCAACTCCGGTTTTAAGTTTATTTTCTCTAAAGCGCCCTTAATGGCAGTAGCACCTAATTTTATAGCGGGTACTGAAGAAAGACTACCTAAGAATGAACCTATTGGTGTTCTTGCGGCACTTACGATAACAACTTCATTCATTATATACAGTTTATTTAATTAAACAGTCGTAAAATTAAATAAAATATAATTATAATAGATGATATTTCGCTGAGATTAAGGAATATTTAAAATATTGAATTAATAATGATAATCATTCAGTTTTCAAGTGGTCTAAAAACTTTTGAATAGCTAAGGCACGGTGACTGATTTTATTTTTGATTTCAGGATCTAATGTTGCGAATGTGGCTTCGAAATTTTCAGGTTTAAATATGGGGTCGTATCCAAATCCGTGTGTTCCTTCAGGAGAGGATATAATCTCCCCTGGACAGATGCCTGTAAATATCCTTTCCTCGCTTGAAGTTTTATAGGCAATCACTGTTTTAAAATATGCAGAACGCTCTGTGAAGTCTTTTAATCGTTCAAGAAGTTTGTTATTGTTATCCTCAGCATTTTTCTGTGGACCGGCATATCTTGCCGAATAAACACCCGGCTCACCGTCAAGAGCCTCTACAAAGAGTCCGGTATCGTCTGCAAAACAGGGATAATTATAATTTTCATAAATGTATTTGGCTTTAATTAAAGCATTACCTTCAATAGTGTCTGCTGTTTCTTTAATGTCTTCATGACATTGTATATCATCCAGAGATAAAAGATTGATATGAGAAGCTAAGATATGTTGTACTTCTTTGAGTTTGTTTTTATTGTGTGTAGCAAAAACGATATTCATCAGTTAGGCTTTTAAAAAATCGTCACCAATGTATTTAATGGCAAGTTCGATGTATTTGATTTTGGATTCATTTTCAGAAAGATGCCTTACCTGAAATAATGCATTCATTTTAAAAGCGCTCACCAGTTGTGAACCGTCATTTGGAAAATGCTGTAGTTCTATATTAAATTCTTTCGTGGCATGTTTATAGTAGGCGTAAAAATACAATAGAGTATCCTGTTTAAACTTGTGTTTAGTTTCACTTACAGCTATATATGCCTTTTTGAAAGCGGCTTCAAGTTCCAAATCTGTTAGTTGTTCTAAGTCCATATTACTGTATGCGTGCTATTGGTGTTAAGCCACCTTTAACCATTTGATTGATTTCGACTTGTATCTCAGCTTCTAAAGGTAAAAACACATCTACTCTTGAGCCAAACTTTATAAACCCGGAATCTTCACACTGAATAGCTTTATCGGTGTTTTTGGCGTAATTTACAATTCTTCTGGCTACAGCACCGGCAATCTGTCTGTAGGCTATTTTTCCAAATTTTTCAGTTTCAAGCCCTACGGTTGTACGTTCATTTTCCTCACTAGACTTAGGGTGCCAAGCCACTAAATATTTACCTTTATGATATTGACTATAAAAAACTTCGCCTGTAGCCGGATAGCGCGTAACATGAACATTGAGCGGTGACATAAAAACAGAAATCTGGTAACATTCTTTCTTTAAAATTTCGTTTTCAAATACTTTTTCAATCGTTACCACTTTACCATCAACAGCTGAAAACACAATATTTGCATCTCTGTTATATTGTCGTTTGGGATTTCTAAAAAACTGCGCCACCAGAATAAACATGATAAGGCTTACCCCAAAAATAATATAATGAAATAATTCCTGCTCTATAAGTTTAACGCTTGCAAGATTTATCGCAATTATTGAAACTAAAGCTATTAATAATATTTGTTGTCCTTCTCTATGAAACATGATTAATGATAAATAAAAATGCGTATACAAATGTACTTGAAAAAATTATACTATCCATACGGTCAAAAACACCACCGTGTCCGGGTAAAATTTTGCCACTGTCTTTTACTGAAGCTTTACGTTTAAATTTTGATTGAATTAAATCGCCTAAAGTTCCGAATACCGAAACGAGAATCGCTATTATAATCCAGTTGTACAAGCTTAAATTCTCGTGAAAATAACTTATGACTATTCCCCCTAAAATTGTACAAATAAATCCAGCCAAAAAGCCTTCTACAGTTTTTTTGGGTGAAATTCTTTCAAATAATTTTTGTTTGCCAAAATTCTTTCCGTAAAGAAATGCAAAAGAATCGTTAATCCACATCAAGATAAAAACATACAGCAGGATAAATGTATCGTAGTTTTCATAAAAATTGGGAATTAATGTTAAAAAAACCATTGATGGTACTATATAAAGCAAAGTGATAAGGTGTTTTTTCTTTTTAAATGCATTTCGCCCCTTCAAAGAAAATAAATCTCTAAGCAATAGCATTTTTACAAAAAGAGAAATAATCACAAATGAAAATAAAAGAAAATCGTAGGTATTGAAATAATTGAAGTAAACTAAAGCTATTGGAAAAATAAAGTAAGACAAGTAGTTTTTGAAATCAAGTAGTTTTTGAAGCTCAAAAAGACAAATAAGGCCGAAAATAAGAAACAAGATAATTGTGGCTAATTGACCAGACCATAAGGCTAAAAATATAGCAGCGGCATAAATTACACCAGAAACAATTCTTGTAAAAAGTTCATTCATTAAGTTACAAATCTTCTAAAAGCAGCAAATATAAGTTTTTTTGTGTGCTACCGTAACTTAAAAAATCGGAATCGGTTTTTTCTTCAAAAGTTTTTAAAGTTGTAATACTGGCAGGAATTTTTGTAGAATACTTTTTCTTAATAAGCTGTAAACCCTGCCCAAGGCTCTCTAGAAGCTGACTAGTTGTAGCATAAATAATAAAATTGTGGGGTAATTCTGCTAATTTCCCTTCTCCTATCTGCTTTGCACAAACTAATATTGAACCTGTATTTGCAATGAGGTATTCACAATTTCCAACAAGTATCTCTGAGTTTTTGTTTGGGGTGATTTCTAAATTTAAATCCTTTAGAAAAGTCGTATCACGATCGATATCATGGCTGTATATTTCATTGTTTTTCCAATCATTTTCATTTAGAATATGATCAAAATAGTTTAGTAATTCAGTTTTATTTTCGCAATAAATAAATTTACCTCCATTTTTTTTGAAATTCATCATGAACAATTCGTCTATAGGTGGTTTTTCAACAGGCATGAATTTTCCTTTATCAGGTTTATTTTCACCTGACTTTTTTTCTTTT
>CAYMXD010000357.1:0-2288 GCA_964394095.1 uncultured Mesohalobacter sp.
TGCAAATGTTTTCATGCTTAGCCATGCTTTCAATCACATCCATGGTCATGTCCTGCGGATTAGAGGTCGAAAAGCGAATCCGCATTCTCGGCTTTGCTTTAGCTACCAAATCCAAAAGCTTGGCAAAATTTACCGCAGTGGCTTTTTGCATAGGTGAGGCCTTTTTGAAATCTTTTTTGAGTCCACCGCCATACCATAAATAACTATCTACATTCTGACCGAGTAAGGTAATTTCTTTGTAACCTTTATCCCACAAGTCGTTGACTTCTTCGATGATACTTTGCGGGTCACGAGAACGCTCACGACCTCTAGTAAAAGGGACTACACAAAAGGTGCACATATTGTCACAACCTCTTGTGATAGATACAAAAGCGGAAACACCATTGCTTTGCAAGCGAACCGGAGAGACATCGGCATAAGTTTCTTCCTTAGATAAAATGACATTTACGGCACTTTGACCGCTTTCGACCTCTTCCAATAGGTTAGGTAAATCTTTATAGGCATCAGGTCCCACTACAAGATCAACAATTTTTTCTTCTTCGAGGAATTTGTGTTTTAGGCGTTCAGCCATACAACCTAAAACCCCGACTTTCATAGAAGAATTTTGTTTTTTGACCGCATTAAATTTTTCTAAACGTTTACGAACGGTTTGTTCTGCTTTTTCACGAATCGAGCAGGTATTGACCAAGACTAAATCTGCATCTTCAAGTATTGAAGTGGTATTATAGCCATTTTCAGACAATATAGAAGCGACAATTTCACTATCGCTAAAGTTCATCTGACAGCCGTAACTTTCGATGTATAGATTTTTGGTATTTTTTTCGCTTTTAGATTTTACTAAAGTTTCGCCTTGCTTTGTTTCGTCAATGATCTTTTCCATAAGGACTTTTAAAATTTACGCAAAGATAAGATGTTTGAGGGTTCTGACAAAGTGTCACTTGTTAATCTTAAAGATTTATTCATTGATTGGCATGTAGATTTCGGTTTTCCAATTTCTATCATCTCTTCCGTACATTGGATTATTATGAAACACTTCAATGGGCTTGCTGTTCAGATCTATATTCTCCTTTTCCGCATAATGTAACAATTTATACCAAGCCCTGTCCGAAGAAATATAATTGCCGTGGTAAATGGCTTTTATTGATTTTTGAGGCTTTATTGTTTTGTATTTGATCTTCGGATGCTTAGGTAAGCTGTCTTTCTCTACAATTGGAAAGCAAAAATTAAAATAAATGCTATCTTTTTTCTTGTCCCATCTCGTTATTTCTACCATAGGATTACCTTGCAGTTCAATTTTATTTTTGAGAAGTTCCGTGCTTAGGTAGTTGTAGTTTTTCATCATTTCGTTGGCTTTCAGCATTTGTTCTGTTTCAAACGAAAGAAATGCACAATACACTTCCGGAGACATGGCTTCTCCAATAACTTTGACATCATGACTATCTAGATGGTTTTGTAGTATGGTCATAAAATCGCGAATATTGTCTTTAGCTCTATTTTTCAATTTAGTGTCCTTAAAGATATGGGCTATTCTCTTTGAAACACTGCTTTTAGAGTCGGTGATGTCAACAATCACTTTAGTTAAGGAATCGTTTTTATTTTCAAATTCCCAATTATACATATAAGAATCTTCATTATAAGTAAAATTTTGCTTGATGTTGTTTATAGAATTACTTTCAATAATTTCTGAATGATCTAAAGATTTTACCCATAATTTAAGGCTTTGATTAATAGTACCCGGTAGGGTTTTAGACTCAAACCTTACTGTATAGTCATAAGATTTTGAAAAGTACCAAACACTGGTTACAGCCATAGCAAGTAAGATAGTGATGGCAAGAAACTTTATGTATTTTTTATTCATTTGTTGTTTTAATATTTTCAATGACAAAATTACCAAGCTTTTTTCCTTGAATTGCACCTACTTCTACCGCAGCTCTATAGTGAATACCGCCATACATCCTGCTAATAGTGGCTTCATCGGCAGCTGCTTCAAATGATTCAAAACGCCTCACCGGTAGGCCGTATTTAACTTCAGTATCATCATCAAATTGAAAATTTTCACCGAATATATCAGTTAGCGCTATTGATGCTGCATTAGAAACCACAGAATGCCCACTGGTATATTCCGGGAATGGTGGGGTTTGTAAAATAGGCTTCCAGTTGTCGTTAAAGTATTTGTTGATCAACGTTTCGGGTCTCACTAAATCACTTCGGTATTTTTCATCCCAACAACTGATAAAGGCGTCAAAAATTGCAATAGAGCTCAGGGTATAGGCATGAAGTGTTTCGGC
>CAYMXD010000357.1:2298-3339 GCA_964394095.1 uncultured Mesohalobacter sp.
GAGCTTTTCACTCCGCAAGGAGAGGGTTCTACGGAGGCTATTTTGGTAATGCCAATCCAATGGGCGCCTGGGGTTATTTTTTTAGTGGCAAACATTAAATGTCCTCTGGTTACCGATACATAAGGATTACAATCCCAGAATTGCGCAATTTCTATTTCTTCAGATTTATCGCCTTTTTCTGTTATGTCATTACTGATATCGTAAATTTCTTTAACTTCATCATAAAATTTAGTCCCTTCTTCCATAGAAAATTTTGGAGGAGGAATGGGTTTAAACTGGCTGGCAGAATCTAAAACTAAGGGTCTTATTTTATTCCAATGCGGCTCTATACCATCCATATAGGCTGGTGGTGTAGGTTGCCATTTTGAAAGATCTTCGGTGTTTATGCTGTGTTTAGACTTGGTTCGCGTTTCCTTGTAGTTGTCCTTATCCATCCACTGTGAAATATGTTCAGACACCTGCATGGCATAGTTTTTTGAATTTTCGAAAAGGGTTTTATTTTGGTCTTCCCACTTAAGATATAGGCTATCACTAAAATTTTCCATCATTACTTCAGAAAAAATTAGCTTTTTGCTAAGGTCCATATGCGCAATTAAGGCTGCAAGCTCATAGTTGATATTTTCGGAATTATCCGGCTTTGGAATAGGTTTAAAATCAGCCAGTTGATTGTTGAGCGACTTGTATTTGTCCTCCTTTAAAGCAATAATTTCATAAGCCGCTATATTAGGATATACAAACACACGACTTGCCACTGGTGGTGAAAAAATATCATGCACCATAATGTCCACAACTTTATCAATAGACTCATGGAAATGATCTGGCGTGATGACAATGGGCTCTTTTTTTTGACATGAGCTTGCCAAAACCATCAATAAAATGATGATGGAGTAGTTTATAAATTTACTTGCTTTATACATAACATTCAAAATTTATAAATTTCAACTTTACTATTATTTATTGTTAGCATAAGATATGGTTTTTTATCAAACTTAATGATGTTGAGATGTCTTATGTCTTTCTTAAGAAAATCTAAACCTATTT
>CAYMXD010000358.1:0-3333 GCA_964394095.1 uncultured Mesohalobacter sp.
TATTTTGTTTTTAATTTAGTTGAATAATAACGGGAGATATTATTTTTTTTCACTTTTTTAGCAATAATTATCGGCTACAGCCAAGAGAATGATGCTATAGATTATAAGACATTGGTTTATCTTTATGATAACAACGATTATGATTCTATTGTTAAACTCAATAAAACAAAACTACTCGCCAATAATCAAGACAAAAAGGGAAATATTTATAGAATATTCGCAGAAACTCATGAAAACCTCAAACAAAATGATATAGCTTATGATAATTACATCAAAGCAAAATCTTCTTACCAATCCATAGGAGATTTAGACAATGTGGCTCTACTAAATGATGATTTATACTTTTTGGTTGAATCACTTAAAAATTTAAATATAGATAAAGACACTTACCTCAAAGCGCTCAAGGATTATGCTGAAGAGACCAACTCCGATAAGTGGTTTATGGTCTATTATAATTTGTCGGGCATCAAGCATTTTAATCCCACTCAAAAAGATACCGCGAGACTTTACTTTAATAAAGCCAACGACATTGCTACAAAACTCGATAGTTTAAAGGCATCTGTAAACCTACTCAATAACCTGGGTGTGCTTCAACTTAACCTATACAATCAGCCGGATTCTGCTATATATTATTATAAGAAAGCTTTAAAATTGTCGATGCTGGAGCATTACCTTGGAGATAAACAAAATGATTTGTTTGATTTAAACAACAATATAGGACGAGCCTATGCAGCAGACGGGAATTATGACTCCGCACAGGTCTATTATAAAAAAGCAGAAAAAATAGACCTTAAAAAATATAATGGTTTGAGTAAACGGCTTTTATACGGTAATATGGAAATCAACTATTACTACCTCAAGGATTTTAAAAACGCTTACAATTACCTTTATAAATATGACTCCATCAACGAGATCATAAAACTTGAACAGCAAAAGGCCAATATTTCTGAAATCAAAGAAAAATACGATAATGAAAAACTCCGTGCAGACAAGCTGGAAATTGAAGCCAAAAACAGCCAAAACCGAAACATAGCCTTGGGCTTAGGCGGCAGTCTTGCCTTAGGCAGTATCATTGTTTTTCTGGTTTATAAAAACAAAAAGCGAAAACAAGAACTTATTCTTCAAAACAAAGAAATTAAAGAAAAGGAACTCACCGCCAAGCTCAAAGAACAGGAACTCGCTTCCATAAACGCGATGATTGAAGGTCAGGAAAAAGAACGCCTGCGCATTGCCAACGACCTCCACGACGATTTGGGCAGCCATATGGCCACCATCAAAATGTATTTCAGCTCCTTTAAAGACCAGGACAGCAAAAACTTGTTTGATAAAACCAATACGCTGATTGAAGAAGCCTACCAAAAAATACGCAACATTGCCCATACCAAAAACTCGGGTGTCTTAGCCAAGCAAGGTTTATTAAAAGCCGTTAAAGATTTGACCAGAAACATCTCAAAATCAGAACAGGTAAACGTAAAAGTGTATGACAACGGCCTTGACCAGCGTCTTGAAAATTCGTTAGAACTTACGCTTTTTAGAATCATTCAAGAGTTAATCGCCAACGTCATAAAACATGCCAATGCCACCGAAGTCGATATCCACCTCAGTGAAGATGATAATATGCTGAACATCATGATAGAAGACAATGGCAAAGGCTTTGATGCCAGCCAAATCACTACAAAAAACAAAGGCATGGGCTTGAGCAGTATAGATAGACGAGTTGAAGATTTAGATGGCAAAATGATTATAGAATCTCAGCCTAATACCGGAACCAGTGTAATTATAGAACTCCCGATATGATACGACTCGCCATAGCAGACGACCACCAATCCCTTATAGATGGGATAAAGCTTCTTCTCAAATACGAAGAAGATATAGAATTTGTTGGCACTGCCAATGACGGTGAAGAGCTTTTAGAAATAGTAAAGCGTAAACAGCCTAATGTCGTTTTAACCGATATCCGAATGCCAAAAATGGACGGCATAGAACTCACCAAGCAAATCCATCAAAACTGGCCGGACATCAAGATTATCGCCTTTAGCATGTTTGATCAGGATAACGCCATTCAGCAAATGCTGGATGCAGGCGTTTGCGGTTATTTGCTAAAAAATTCGGCCTTAGAGGAAGTTCTAAAAGCCATTCGCGCTGTCTATAACGGCCAAAACTATTTTGACGCCAACATAGAGATCACCAACACAGAAGACGCCAACCATAACACCAAAGGACAGCTGACCAACAGGCAAATAGAAATCCTCAAACGCATTGCTCAGGGCAAAACCTCTAGAGAAATCGCCGAAGAACTCTTTATCGGTGTCCATACGGTGAACACCCACCGCAAAAACATGATTCGCATCCTCGGCCTCCACGGCAAAGGCGAGTTGTTGAGGTATGCCTTGGAGAGGAAGTATAAGTTTTAGGTGTAAACGTTGAAAAGTTACAAGTTGTAAGTTACAGTACCCACATCAAGGTAAAACCCCAAGATTCTGAATAAATGCTCCTTGCGTCGCATTTTTCAGAATGACAGTTTGTAAACGCGTATGGGAACAAGAGTAGCCATAGCAACAATAGTAACCATAGCAACCATAGCTACAACAGCACCCACATCATGTTCGTTCATGAATATGGTTGACACTAAGTTTGAAAAAGTTCCCCCTTTGGGGGGTAGGGGGCTTTTGAGGGACTTTCAGCTGACTTCTATTCATCAAAAACTTCCTCAGGATCAATAAGCTGATTGAGTTTGTCTTTTAAGTCCGGATTCAATAAACTTAAGCCGTATTGATAAGACGCATTCATCCACCCAAAACCGGAGGGCGTGATATAGTCAAATTCAGTGCCTACGTTGCCATACTCCGCATAAACTTTATGGGTGCAGTTTACTACATCATATTTCTCCGGGATGGTGCCATTGTAGTCAGTGGCATTTTTGGTAATCATCCAGAGCCAGCGGTAAATGAATTCTTGAGCTTCGGCCTCAAACCCATAATTCATCAAACCTTTCCACAGCATCATTTGGTGAGGTGCCCAGCCGTTGGGGTAATCCCATTGTCTGGCGACATCACTTGTGGCAAAGGCTTCCACAGAGGCTTTAGACGAACTTAAAATTCCGCCTTTGGCTTTTAAGGTTTTTAGTAAACTGTTTTTGAGGTGTTCGGCTTGATTTTCGGTGGCCAATTCAGCCCACAGCGGGTAGTAATTAGTTGCCGATTCATAAACCAAGGGCGATTCAATATCATAATCATAATCGTATAATACCTTGTCGTGTTAAATAAAGATCGACTACATCATGAGGGTTTTACGATGTTCAGCATTTATGATCCAAAAAGACTCAACAATTGT
>CAYMXD010000359.1:0-3327 GCA_964394095.1 uncultured Mesohalobacter sp.
ATTTTTAAAGATAATCCCTTCTGATAACTGCAACACAGAAGCTACCAGCTCTATACTTCCGCAGGCAGCCAATCCATGACCTATTAGGCCTTTTAAGCTATTGATGAATGGAAAATCGCTGCCTTGTCTGCCTAAAGCTTTGGTCCAGTTTTCAATTTCTGTGGCATCCATTTTTGTGGCCGTGAGATGAGCGTTGATGAGATCGATATCTTGCGGATTGATTTCAGCATTTTCAACAGCCTTTGAAATACAGCGAATAACGGCATTAGAATTTGGCGCCGTCATACTGCCGCCATTTCGCATACCTCCGGAGTTGATGTGTCCGCCCAGTATCTCGGCATAAATTTTTGCCCCGCGTTGTTTGGCGTGTTCGTAATCTTCAATCACTAAAGCGCCTGCACCGGATGATGGGACAAACCCTGCCGAGTTCACTGCAAATGGTCTGGAAGCTTCTTCTGGATTATTGTTGTACTGATAGGGCAAGATTCGTAAAGCATCAAATCCACCCCAAATGTAAGGGCCGGAGTCGCTGCAACTGCCAACCAACATGGTTTTGGCTTTACCGGATTGGATATGCTCAAAGCCTAAAATCAAGGCTTCAGTACCCGTAGCACAGGCCGAGGAGTTGGTCAGCACCCGATTACCAAACCCGATTTTTTGGTTAAGGAAGGCGGTCACACCACTGGCCATGGTTTGTATCACAGACTGGCTGCCCAAGCGCCTGACGTTTTTAGCATCAATTTTGTCAAAGGCTTCTTTGAGTTTGTCCACGCCGAGAATCCCGGTACCGAAAACAATACCGGCTTCAGGATCGGGGTTTTCATTGCATTCTAAACCGGCATCCAGCCAGGCTTCCTGTCCGGCAATCCCGCCGTAGATTAAACCGGTGGCTTTCAATTCGCGTTGCTCGAGCGGTGTAAAATACTCGTCAATGTGTTGCTGATTGACTAATGGCGTACCGGCTACCTGACAAGAAAATTTTAAATCGGCCAGCTCCTGATGAAATTTAATACCGCTTTTGCCGGATTTGAGCGCATCTATAAAATCTGCTTTCCCAATAGCATTTGGTGCTACAATGCCTAAACCTGTGATGACCACTCTATTTTTCATTGTTATAATTTATGGGCATACCGGCGATTTTACCTCGAGCTAATACTTTTCGATGGTCATCTAAAACGACCACCTGCATTTTTAGTTTTCCAAATCTATGGTAAATTTCTTTAGCTTCGACTGTGATTCTTTCGCCGGGAAAGTGAGGTTTTAAAAAATCCATTTCAGCGGAAGTCATACCGAAATCCATTTTCGTTTTTTCGTCTTTAAATTTGAAAATCGCATAACACACCAGTCCGATTTGTGCCGCACACTCGGTTAAAAGTACCCCGGGTGTGACAGGTTTGTGTTTAAAATGGCCTTTGTAAAAATAGGCATCTTTGGGGAAAGTGTAATGGCCTTTAATAACACCTTCTTTGAATTCAACGATGTCATCTACAAAGAGAAAGGGTTTGTCGTACGGGAGTCGGTCTAAGATGTCTTTAATCTCCATTAGTTGGATAGTTTCAAGACCTCACAGGTCTCAGAGACTTTTGAGGTCTGTTAAGGTAAAAATTTGTATTGATTTAATAGTTGAGGAATCTCAGAATGCGGTTTTAACTCGCTTTCTTCAGCATCAGTTGTTCCTTTTTCAATGGATTCCTTTTCTGCTTCAGAAAATGAATACCACCAATCTGCTTTTTCAGCTTTTTTTATTTCTAAGTCCATAAAACAAATATAGTCATTTTTGATTTTTAGTTATGAAGGCTAAATGTAATAAAAACAAGAGTATCGATGGGATTTCAAAGACTTTTTCACAGCGGTACGCAGAGATTACAAAAAGTTTCACAGCATTTTACTCTTCAAAAAATATATCTCAAAATAAAATATCCCGAACAATTATGTTAATATCTAACAATAAATTTTAGTTTACTTTACATTCGAAGGAATGATTTTAACTTAACTTCACTACATTTGAATTTTTAAACCAAATTAATGAATTGTTTACTCACAGGGAGCACAGGTATTTTAGGGAGCCACATTCTTTTTGAATGGGTTCGTAAAGCGCTTGTCGAACAAACTGTAGATCATTTATTTTTGGTCATCCGCCCTAATCAAAAATCGGCTCAGGATCGTTTGCTTTCAATTTTACAGGATAATTCACGACCGGAATTTTTAAATGATTTTTCTATTGAAGACTGCCTTCAAAAAATTACAGTAATCGATTCTGATTTGTTAAATATCCGTCAGCATACTTTAAAAGACTATAATTTCGATACGGTAATTCACTGTGCAGCCTCAACCAGTTTGGCGCAAACCAATGCTTCTAAAGACATGGTTCATCAGCAGAATTTGATCGTGACGAAACATCTTTTGGCTGAATTGCCCCAACAGGTTAAGCGCTTCATATACATCAGTACGGCCTATTCCTATGGGATTCAGCAGGAAGTGGTCAAGGAAAACATTAGTGCCTATCCTGTTACAGAATTCAGAAACGCTTATGAACAATCTAAATTTGAAAGTGAATCTTACGTTAAACAGTTTTGTCTTGAACATGATATTTTGCCTCAAATCCTTAGACCAAGTATCATTTGCGGACGCTTAATTGATAAACCTTTCTATGAGACGCCAAAATATGATGTGTTTTATTCTTGGGCGATATTTCTGAATAAATATGCGCCGAAATCTGAAGACAATTTTAGGATATGGATTGATAAAAACAGTGGCTTAAACATCGTCCCGGTTGATTTTGTGTCCAAAGCAGTGTTGTACGCTTACCTAAATCCAGGCATTAAAGAGCTGAATATCGTCAATCCGAAGCCCATTTTGCACAAAAATTACGTGGGTAAAGTTCTGCATTATTTTAATGTACATTCTTACGAATTGATCAGCAATATGCCATCAAATTTGAATCTGTTTGAATCGCTTTACTATAAGAGTATCGGCGAAATTTTTGAAAAATACATTTCCATTCCCGACTTAAAATTTCATTCTGAGTCTATTGATAAGTTAATTGATCAGCTGCAGTTAGACAAAACGCTGGGTGTGCACGAGAACTTTATGAATTTGATTAATTATTCGGTTGAAAAGGAATTTAGGCGGAGTTATTAGGTTGAAAGTTTCAAGTTTAAGATTTAGGTTAAAAGTTAAAACGAAAATTCAAAATATTAAGTTATACTCTACAGATTACCCGCTACTAGCTAATACCATTCCCTCATCATCCATAGGAATTACGCAACAGTTTTCTATCCCGTCATGCTGAAACCGATGACCTGTCATGATGAATTTACTTGTGCA
>CAYMXD010000360.1:0-3318 GCA_964394095.1 uncultured Mesohalobacter sp.
TCTTTATCATGACTTTGCTTCAGTATATTGAAGATTTTTTTTCAAAAGTCTTTGAAATTGATGTTGGTGAAGCCTACTTCACTGATATCCCATCAACTTTTGGAGTCATTATATTGTTTATTGTACTCATCTTAGTGGCGTCTTTTCTAGTAACTGTTATCAGTACGATTGTCCGCTATTTCGACTTAAAAATTACTCAGGTTGGTCATGATTTTGAAGTGGAATACGGTTTGTTTAAACGCATAAATCAGGTCATCAAAAAATCTAAAACCCAGGTCTTTGAAATTGAACAAAACCCCATAAGAGATATCTTTAAAATCAAAAATGTATTTATCAGTCAGGCTTCTTCTCAGCAGCTCACCGATAAAAAGAAAATAGGACTGGCCGGAGTAAGCAAGAACGAAATTGAAATCCTTTTCCTCTCCTTATTCGATCTGAATTATCCCCAGGAATTTGTAAGTTTTTACAGTAGTATGCGGTATATGTTCAGACTAATGATCCGTTATCTTATCCTTTCTGTTGCTTTGGGCCTAGGTTTATTATTCTGGCAGGGCATTGCGGTAAGTCTGGTAGTATTTGTTTTAATCTTAGTCTTTTTCAGCTTTATATCTTATAAAACCGTAAAAAAAAGTCATATAGGTCTTAATGACAATGTGATTGAAATTCACTCAGGATCTATTCATACCAATAAAAAATACATTTCTACACATAAAATTCAGACCGTGGCTTTAAAACGCAACTTTTTTCAGCAGCGCAATCAGCACGCAGACTTAATCATTTATACTGCTTCCGGCAGTGAACGCGTAAATTACCTCAAACTTGAAGAAGCCCTAAGTATTGTCAACTACCTTAATTTTAAAGTGGAAAGCAGTGTATTAAGTTGGATTTAACTTTAAGTCCCTAGATGTAGTTGATAATCACTAATCTTCTTGTATTTAAAATGCTGAAGCCCAATTGAAGTCTCACTTGTGTGGGGTTTGAAAGTTTCTGTTTTCGTTTTTGCCAATCCTAAAATACTGCTTTTAGTTTGAGGTTTCAGGTTTTTTTATTTCTTATTTGCTCGTTGCTTAAGCCATGCGGAAGTTCAGCTGCTAAGAAATTGCAAGATTGAATTAAAAGGCTGGTAAATCCAAAAAAAAATCGCCCACTCTAGGGATTATAAATCGATTATAAATCCTATTTAGCATAAGTATAGATCCCATTAAGTTCAATCCATTGTTTGTAAAATAAATAACTTAAGTCTATCAAATGATCTCAACTATGAAAAGCTTACAATTTCTCAACCTCATCAAATGTCCATAGTCACAAACTTTGAAAAGCATAAGGTTTAGGCTGAAAATCAAAGATGTATATAGCAAAAAACTGCACCGCTGACTTTAGACTGAGACTGGGTCGCATAATTTAGTTTATTTTTATACCCTCAAATAGTTTACCACTTAAAAAACATCTAAACAGATTAAAGAAGTTGAAAAATAGGGAATTATGCGGTTAAGCATATAAATCTATTAATGAGAAACATAAAGTAGTTAAAATGTTTAAGGGCATTAAGGTATTCTAAAGCTTAATTTCCTTAATGTTTAGCAGCAAAATAAACAGACTTTGAATTCAATTTAAATTAGGGAATCAAATAAGCGTACTAATTTTTTAAAAGCATTACATTTAAAATTAATCAAGTGCTGAAGTTGTGAATTTAGACAATAATACCTTGTAGAAATAGCAATCATAAATCTGAAATCTACTAATTCCTATTTCAGTCCTCAAAATCTATAATGACCTGCTCAATCTCTTTACTTGTTTTTTCCAGTTCTAAACCATAATCCTCCATCAAGGCTGTTTTTAAAGATTTAAAATCTTTTTTATCAAACACAAAATCGAAATCTTCCTCAAATTCTAGGGCGTTAAAAATAAATTCATCATAATTTGAATTGAGGGTTTCTGCCAATTGATGTAGACTAACTTTCTCTAATTCTAGGTGTGTTAAGTTTACAGTTGTTGAAGAATACTCTGATGAACTTTGATGCTGATAAAGTTTTATTTTATCTGCAATAGATACTCTCCAGGCGTCTTTAATTTCGGTATTCTTTAAAATATTAAAATTAAACTTTTGCTTTAATTCATCTATAACAAGATTCTCATAATCAATGTTTTTAATTAGACTAAAAAATTTCAAATTGATGTTTTGAAGACGAAGTCTTTCAGGCTTGATGTTTATAGATGCCTCTTCAACTTTCAGAAGTTTTGACATCATGTGTTTAAATTTTACATTTTCATAAACTACGGTGTCATTGTTTAAGGCGTTTATTTTAGAAGTTGAATGATTAAAACCATTTGCCTCTACTGTTAATTGAAATCTATCATTTTGAACAGAAAACGACTGTATTGGTTCTTGCATAAACATCAAACCAAGGCCTACAAATAAAAGGTTATGCAACATATGTAGAAGCATGCCCCATAATAAACCAAACCTGACTCTGAGATAACCCATAAAAAGTCCTGCAATAAATTGAGGAGAAATCAATAAGGGTGTAAAGATTAAAACCGAAAGGCTAAGTTCGTAGTTAAAAATATGAACTACCCCAAACACCAAGGCAGCAAAATAAAAAAAGGCCTTGTAATATTTATGCCAATACTTATCTATACTCAACTTTAGGCTATTATGGGCTGAAGGTTTAATGGCACCCCCTACTAAACTGATAAGTTGTATTGGGTTATACCTTTTCCTTAAATACAGTCTAAAAATAATTTCTTCAAATACAGGAGCCAGAACCACACCAACAAATAAGATATACCATTTTGAGGAAGAATACATTAATTCGTTCATGATGTGGCTTTCAGTACTTATAAAGCCCGCTTCTTCGGCAACTGAAATTAAAAATGCTGCTATTGAAACCAAAATGACATCTAAAACCAAAATTGAAAATAATTGCTTGAATCTATTGCCTGTGGTTTGATTAGTATCCTTTTGGTCTTTAGGATTTTTTATAAAGCTCCAAAAATTTGACCAGGGATTTAACAAAATGTTGTTCATTAAAACAGAATTGGATTTAAAAAAATTAAGTTTTAGAATGCTAATATAAATTAAAACTTGTCTTTACAGATAATTTTGAACTCAGGTATCTGGATAAATTACTTTTTCTATTAAGCGAGTACATAAGTCAAAAAATCTAATTCTCCATTAAGCAAAACACAAACAAATATAATACCCTTGTTTCTTTAGACCACTTATAGTTATTTCTTAGTTGATTTTTTAGGCTGCATTTTTATATTTTTAAAAATTTCAAAGGCTGATACCAATTTACCTATTCTGGAAATAAACTT
>CAYMXD010000361.1:0-3310 GCA_964394095.1 uncultured Mesohalobacter sp.
TCAATTTTGGGGATAAAGCTACAAGACTGTAAAAGTAGGAAGCCGAACTCCAGTCAGATTCTACATCAATGGGTTTAAATTGTGTTGGATACCCAGACTTTACTTCAATTGTGTTTTCATCAAAGCTAAGATTTAATCCTAATTTTTTCATCAGTTCAACCGTCATCTGTATATAAGGAAGAGAAGTGACTTTAGATGTAAATTTAATTTGTAAGCCTTGTGGAAGCCTTGCTGCCGATAATAGTAATGCACTGATATATTGACTACTAACATCAGCCTGAAGATTTACCTGATGGTTTACGATAGTTGACGGATATATTTTAAGAGGCGGATATCCTGTTTTATCTGTATATTCTATTTTTGCGCCTAAACTCATAAGCGCATCCACTAAAATTTTTATAGGCCTGTTTTGCATACGTGGACTGCCGGTAAGGACAATAGGTTTTTGTGTATAAAATGCAAAGTAGGCTGTTAAAAAACGCATAGCTGTTCCGGCGTGGTGAATATCAATAACATCTGCATGGTTTTCTAAGGCTTGTTTTAAAACCACGGTATCATCTGCCGTCGATACGTTGTTAATTTTTAGGTCAGGAAATAGGGCCTGCAGAATAAGAAGTCGGTTACTTTCACTTTTGGATCCACATATATTGACCTGATGTTCGCCATCAAATCTTATTTTTTCTAAGTGTATAGTCATGATTTGCTGATGTCATTTTGATCCTGCTTTTTTATTTTTGCTCTAAATTTAAAAAAGCTAATGATGAAACCATATACCAAACCACTTAAAACATTAGCAAACAAAAACCTCAATAAATGCTCAGCATCAAATCTTTCATCTATATATGCTTGAAAATCGAAATCGAATACCATTCCCCAATCTGCTAAGTTGTAAATAATAATAAACATCACACTTAAAAATACTACTGAAGGCCAAAATCCTTTATAACTAATTATTTTAGTAAACATAGCTTATTTTAGTTTTGGGTTATTATGATGTCTATCGTGGTCGCGTTTGGCTTTAAGATCCATTTTTTTATCAAAGGCAGACTGCAGGTCAGTATTGGTTTGGTTAGCCAGACAAAGTACAACAAATAGGACGTCGGCCAATTCTTCACCAAGGTCTTTATTTTTGTCGCTTTCCTTTTCGCTTTGCTCACCGTAGCGACGAGCGATGATTCTAGCAACTTCACCGACTTCTTCGGTGAGTTGTGCCATATTGGTGAGTTCGTTAAAGTATCTTACGCCGTGGGTTTTTATCCATTCGTCTACAATCAACTGTGCATTTCTTATATCCATTCTCTAAGTCTTATTAATTACTATTAATTCTGTTTCTTTCTCCACAATTTTTTGATAAAACTGTTTCAAGCTTTCATAATATTCAGGTCCTAATATAACAGAATTTATATTTTGATTGACCATGATTTGTAAATTTCCCTGACTTGTTTTATTAACACTAAAGCTATAGTTTACTTTATTTTCAATATGGTTTGAAGTTAAATTTTCCGGAACAAACTCAATTTCAAATTCTTTTGGATAAGTTACATTTACAATGTATCGCCTTGATTTTGGAAAGGTGAAATTAATAGGTAGCTTCCTGTTATTTTCATCATTTTTAAAAGGATTCTCTTTATGGGCTAGAAAAACTAGGGGTTTCAGGTATATTTTATTACCTATCAATTCAGATTTATCTTTCATTTTGAAACCAATCGTTTCTATAACAGCTTTAGAAGGCTCATCCATGTGGTCAATCTTATATTCAATAATATCAATTTCCAACTCGTTTTCTAAGCTTAAGATATAATCATTTTTTTCAGTGTCTCTATATTTTTTTCTGTATTGATAGGCAAATTGATGGGTGTATTGTCGTCTTAGTTGTCCAGTAATTTTACCATTGTTATCTATATTTATATTCATGATAAAATTATCTTTCGATTTCTTATTTGGAAACAATTCTACTTGACTAGAGGTGTAATTATCCATGATTGATCTTCCAAAAAAGTTTAAGCATCTTGTGGGTAAAACATTTATAGCTGCATCTTTATCTGAAGCATCAAGCAGAAGTAAATCTTCGTTTTCTAATTCAACAGCAGTAATTACATAGTTGTAAAAGCGTATTGAGGGAATTGAAGTGGGAGCGCCGTTATCTATTGTGCTTAATATTACAGGATATGCATTAATCCCAACATACCTAAGCATACTTGTAAGTATGAGGTTTATATCTGCAACATTCCCTACATTTTTTTTATAAACTTCTTCTAAAGGCGCAGAGCAATACAACCCGGCAGATTTATTCCACTTCATTTTATTTTTCACAAATTCAAAGGTTGAATTCATTTTTTTAACAACATTAGTACTCGCTTTAAAAATGCTATCAGCCTCATTTCTGTAGTAATATGAACTCTCTAGCTGCTGTCCAAATTTTACTGAGTTCATTAATTCTTTTGCAACTTTATTCCAACTTGTTTTAATATTCATCAGGTTTCCATCGTAGGATGTTTTTGCAAGGGCAAGTTCATGTTGAACAGAGCTGATATAATTGTCATAATTATTGACAAATGCTTCTTCCTTTATTTTGGGAATGTCCTTTGCTTGGTATATATATTTAACAGCATTTCCAGTTAAATGACCGGCACTGTAATATTTTTGATTCTCAACTTGTCTTGAAATCTCCTGAAAACCTTTAAACCTTTCATTATACCCCAGTATTTTTGGAAAGATCAATTCATAAGTGGAATTTTTAACAGGAATTTTATCTTGAAATTTCCATTCGGGTAGTAGCTCAAAATAAGGTGATTCTATGGTGTAAGTATATTCTAAAATACATCCGGGCTGTAAATTTGGAAAAGTAAAAGAAACCTCTTTCCATCTTTTACTGGTTTGATTTTTATATATATCTGATTTTTTAACCTTGGTTTTTTCTACATCTTGACCATCATAATTATAGGTATAGGCTTTTAATTTTTTAAAATACTCTTTCTTAGCATTGATACTTCCACCATAATAAGGTATTGAAATACTAGCATGAGAATAGCCTTCTTTATTGTAAATTTTAAGTCTTGTCTTAACTTCTAATTTATATAACCATCCGCGGTTTTTTTTGTAGTAAATTCTCAGGTTTCCGGCATCAAATAATTTGCCTGCACTCGCTGTTTTATCGATAGGGTTATATTTCTCTGTAAATTCAGGAATGCTGATATCTCCCATCTTAAATTCCTGAGCCTTCAGGGAAATAGATAAAACTAAAAAAGCAAATAGGTATTTCATAAGTGTTCCATGCTGGAAGCTATTTTAGCTTCTATTGGTCAAATCT
>CAYMXD010000362.1:0-3302 GCA_964394095.1 uncultured Mesohalobacter sp.
TCGACTTCGTTATCGTAAAATTGTGTATTACCGTCTTCATCGGTGTATTGGCCAGCCGGATTAAAAGTCCTGTCGGTATCCAAAGTTTGCTGATCGACGCCAAACCAGGACTGGTAAGTCACTTCATTTCCGCCAAAAACCAAAGCTTTGATCAGGGTGTTTTCATCCACATAATTGGCTTGAAGGAAATACGATTTTAAATCGGCTGAGGCGCGGTCCACATAGCCATCAGATTCAATTCGTGATAGACGACCTGAAACTTCAAAGTGGTCATTGATTAAACCTGTACTAAATTTCACATTGTTTCGCCAGGTGTTGAACGACCCAAAACTCGAATTGATTTCAGCTGAAGAGTCTTTTTGAAATTTATCGGTTAAAATATTCAAACTGGCTCCAAATGCCCCGGAGCCATTGGTGGATGTCCCTACCCCACGTTGCAACTGAATGTTTTCCGTTGAAGAGGCAAAATCCTGCAAATTGACCCAAAACGTCCCCTGACTTTCTTGGTCGTTATAGGGAATACCATTAATGGTGACATTTACTCGAGAATTATCACTTCCTCGAACTCGAATTGAGGTATAACCAATACCATTGCCGGCATCTGAAGTGGATACCACCGATGGTAAATAGTTCATCAAAATCGGGATATCCTGACCGAGGTTTCGCTTGGTGATTTCCGTTTTTGAAAAATTGGAGTGGGTAATCGGCGAATCGGCATTCACCCGAACCGCCTGCACAGAAACTTCGTCCAGCGACTCCACCGCTTCAGCTAAATCAACGTTCAATGTTTGTGATTCGGTCAGGTTAACTTTCAGAGTTTTTTTATTACCGAAAGCAAATACAAACTCGTACTTTCCAGCTGGCAGCTTGAGCTCATAATTTCCATTTCTACCGGTGGATGTTGAAAATGTTGAATTTTTAGCATAGACCAGGGCGCCTTCAACCGGCATGTTGTCCTGGGTTACAGTTCCACTCAGCGTGACATCCTGAGCAACAGCTGTGCTCGATAAACAAAGCAATAAAGCAAATAATACAGTTTTCATTCGTAATGGTTTTTACGAATAAAAGGGGCTATTATTCTGGTTAATAAATGGTTAAAAATAAAAAATCCTGAGTACCGCTTTGGCATCAGGAGTAATACATCAAGATAAAACTATCTTGTTTTCCCTTGGCAGCATGACCTGCCCAGGTTCATTGGGTATAATCTCAGTCCCTGTTTTATTAGGGACACCCCTTTGAGATTTTACAAAGGTAAGAGGATTTTGGGGAATGGCAAATGATTATTATTAGTGATTTTTCAAATAATTAAAAAACTAAACCTGAAAGGTTTCGGAAACCTTTCAGGTTTGAAGACAATGAATCTTAAAAATTAATTTAATATATTTGAATATAATTGTAAGCAAAAATTAGAAATTATAGCTTACGATTCATTAAAAACTAAATATCATGAAAGCACTTTATTTTTTGTGCATAGTACTCATATGTACTATCACATCAGCACAGGCGCCTGGTAGCGTTACTAACGTAATGCCTACGGCAACAACCGCAGCGGGTTTTGAGCAAAACGATATCAACGGTGGTACTCATATCGATCAATATGAAAATTTTATTCTTGCGAAATCACAAATAATATCTGGGAATCTAACGAATGTAGCTGTTATTAATGGCTACGCATATCCTAATATTCTTAATGATACGAGCGGAAATAAAAGTGGTTGTACTGACGGACTCGTATCTGACAACAATGTTATCGTCTGGGGTAATATTAACATGACCTGTTGTGATTTTGATGTTGCGTTAGAAGTTTATGCAAAAGATCTATTCCCGAACACTCTTTTAGGAGAAAGTGGGCCAGCAACAGGTATTACCTCAGAGCTACGTCTCGATATTACCTCAAGCAATGGAATTGGGAGAATTAAAAATGTAGTTAGGTACAATCAGTATCTGTATATTGTAACTACCGGATTTGGTTCTGGTTTCGATTATGAAACTAATGGAACATTTGGAACGCACACTGGATTTATTTCCACTTCGAACAATAATGCTCTATTGAGATTAAATACAACGACCGGGTCAATTGATCAAAACTATGTTAATTTCGATACTACCACCTTTTCACGAGGAAGTCTTACCTTTGATGAGAATAGTAATACCATTTTTGTTTTAAATAAAATAGGACTTGATATAGCTCATGTTCTTAGCTTTGATGTAGATCTTAATCTAATAAGTACCAGTGAAGATTTTTACTACCAACCAAACAACTTTGGATTTGGTTCCTTTGTGGATCGCCCAATTTTGATAGATCACAATCCACCTGTTACACCAGGAGGAGATGGTACAGTTGGAACAAGTGGTGAACCTTCCATTATATTAGGAAGAATAAATCCTAATGATGATAAAGACATCATCACAAAGCTCCAAAACGATACCGTTGTTCCATTTAATGATGAAACAACCATAGGAGAAATGTATTTCCCCTACCACCCTCACAAGGCTATTATCACACCAGAACACTACGTGTTCTTGAGATTTGGTAATGATGGTGAGGGGTGGATTTCGTTTGTGAATAAAGAGACAGGTAGTTTTGATTACCACAAATCTCTTATGTTCAAGGATTCGTCTGGAAATTTTGTATCAGGTCTTTTTGTAGAAGACATGGTATATGATGCAGCAAATAATGAGATCGATTTTGTTGGAACCTATGTAGGGTCTAATAGAAATCTAGGTGGTGTTCCGTTACCGAATAGTTCTGTTCATAGGGGAATCACCTTTAGCTATACGCTCGGTATTCCCCCTGAAGCAGAGGTTGACCTTGCTGTTGTGGGCTACCCAAATGCTGAAGTTTCTCTTGAGGGTAATCACTTTACCGTTTCAGGAATTCCTGAGGCTCAGTGGAGTAGTTTAACCTTAGATGTGAGCTTTAGTAATAGTTCAAATTTTTTATTAAATCCTGGATTGAATGGGAGTTTTACTAAAGACTTTACTGATGATGACCTTGATTTAGTATTTGTTGTTTCAAATACAGGTAACACGGTACAAGAAATTAGTTTTGCTCGTGCATATACAGTCGCAATGACAACAACCATGTCAGTTGCTGACAACACGATAGATACCAAAGGTATCTATCCAAACCCAGCACGTGATATGGTATATGTGCCCAATGAACTATATAACTCATCGGTTGAAATATTTAATATCAATGGACAATTAGTCTATTCTGATAATGAATTAGGTTCAACGATTAATGTTTCTCATCTTTCTCAGGGAATGTATATTATGAAGTTTGAACATAATAATAAACA
>CAYMXD010000363.1:0-3299 GCA_964394095.1 uncultured Mesohalobacter sp.
AACTTTTAAAAGCCATTTTTCTATGTCTTATGCTTATCTTACTTTTGCCTAAAAATTCTTAGCTATGAAAAATATACTTGCTTTTGCTGGTTCTAACAGCTCAACTTCAATAAATTTTAAATTTGTATCTCATGCGGTCTCGCCTATAAAAGACCATAAAGTTGAACTCCTCAACTTAAAAGATTTTGATATCCCTATGTATAGTGCAGATTTTGAAGAACAAAACGGGATTCCTGAATCTATAGTTAAACTAAACGAGCACATTCAAAATGCTGATGCCTTATTGATTTCTGTCAATGAGCACAATGGCGGTTTATCGGCTTTTTTTAAAAACTGCATGGATTGGTTATCGAGAAACGATAGAAATTTTCTAAAAGACAAAAAATTATGTATCCTCAGCACTTCACCCGGTCGTGGAGCCGCCCAAATGGCCAACGATTATGCGGTTGAAATTTTACCACGATTTGGAGCTGAAATTGTTTCCAGTTTTGCTTTAGCCTCTTTTGGTCATCATTTTTCTGAAGAAGATGGTATCACAGACGATGCACAACGCCAAGATTTTCAAAAAGTTTTAGACACTTTTGTCAAAGAAATTCAATAATTTTTTGAGAACCTCATACACTTTTTCACCACAACACATCGACAGCTTTAAAGCTCAACTATTTCGATGGTCGGCTCAATTTGAAGATATCGTATGGCTCAACTCCAATAAAGACGTTAACTCTGGCTACGATGCCATTTTGGCTGTTGAGGCATTTACGGCCATAAAGACCGATTATTCTCAAGCTTTACAAGCTTTGGAAGAGTATCAACACCAAACCCAAGATTGGATTTTTGGGTATTTGGGGTATGACATTAAAAATGGTATAGAAGATTTATCATCTCAAAACGATGATTATTTAGAGTTTGCGGATTTGTATTTTTTTCAACCTCAAAAACTATTTTTGTTTCGAAACAATCAGGTAGAGTGCCTCTACCTTAACGTGGTAGCAGACGAGCTTCATTCTGACCTTGAAGCCATAGAAAATTTCATTGATGACCAAGAAATTTCAAAACCTCAGCAAAATGATGCCATAAATTTACAATCAAAAATTTCGCATTCAGAATATACCACACAGGTCAAGCAGGTTTTAGAACATATTCAGCGTGGTGATATTTACGAAATGAATTTTTGTCAGGAGTTTTTTGCGGAAAACCATCAATTGAATCCGCATCAGTGTTTCCAAGATTTAAACGACATCTCACAACCCCCATTTGCTTGTTTTTTCAAGCATGAACATTGGTATGCTTTAGGCGCAAGTCCGGAACGTTTTTTAAAGAAATCGGGGTCAAAACTCATCTCTCAACCCATCAAAGGCACCGCAAAACGGGATGATGATACCGAAGTGGATAAAAACTACAAGTTGAAACTTCAAAAAGACCCCAAAGAAATTGCTGAAAATGTGATGATTGTAGATTTGGTGCGCAATGATTTATCTAAAATTGCTAAAAAAGATAGCGTGGAAGTTGAAGAACTCTGCAAAATCTATAGTTTTAAGCAAGTGCATCAAATGATTTCTACCATTTCTGCCGAACTAAAACCGGATATGACTTTAAAAGATATTCTAAAAGCCACCTTCCCCATGGGCAGTATGACGGGTGCACCAAAAGTTTCGGCTATGCAGATTATCGAAGACTTAGAATCTACCAAACGCGGTTTGTATAGCGGGTGTATTGGCTACATCACCCCCGAATTTGATTTTGATTTTAACGTGGTGATTCGAAGCATTTTACACAATGCTTCAAAAAAATATACCAGCCTGATGGTGGGTAGTGCCATTACACATCAATCTATTCCCGAAAATGAATATGAAGAATGTTTGGTAAAAGCTAAGGCGTTGATTGATGTTATGAAAAGGCCCGCAAGCCCCCTAACCCCCTAAGGGGAAATTTAAAACTTCCTAACTTTAAGAGGAGAATTTATTTTTATTGGTATAAAACTTTGTGTTTGGCTTAGTGAACATTTTGGTTAGATGTTCACATCAAGCAATTTATCAACACTTAGAGAAGAAGTTTATATTTTATAATCTCAATAAATTAAGCACTAAAACTTGGCGAACCTTGCGATTTCTTGGCGCTCCTTGCGGTTAAAAATTTCTCGCCAAGTCGCTAAGGCGCTAAGGAATTTGGCTTAGTCTCTTGCTTTGTAATAGTACAAATTCGTTTCCTTTGAGTACTTTGTGTATAACTGGATGTACTTTGTGGTAAACTTTGTAATCCCATTGCGGTTAAAAATTCTCACGCAAATTACCCATCAGCTGTCGGGGAGATCGGTTTATCTTAGAAATTTGATAAGTTAAAGTATTAAAACCATGTAAACATTGTGGTTGAGGATGTAAACATTTTTTTATATTTTTGATATATGACTTATAAAAAACAAGACATAAAAAATTTAATTAAAAATCAAGTAAGTGCTATTGATACTACTGCAGATGTGATTCTTTTTGGTTCCAGAGCGCGTGAAGATGAAAATCCAAATTCTGATTGGGATATATTAATTTTAACAGATTATCCATCAGACCTCATTGTTGAAAGAAAGTTTAGAGAATCTCTTTATGATTTGGAAACAGAATTAGAACAAAATTTTTCAATATTCGTTTTTTCTAAAAAAGAATGGAAATTAAAAATAAATAGCACTCCTTTTTTTACTAAAGTTTCTTCTGAGGGTATTTATATATGACAGAAAATGACAGAATAAATTATGCCACACATAGACTGAAAACGTCTTATGAGACATTAAATGCAGCAAAGGTTCTTTTTGAAAATCAATTTTACAATTCATCTGTCAATAGGTTATATTACGCCTTGTTTTATGCCGTTAATGCATTGTTAGTTCTAAATAAAATTCACACAAAGTCACATTCTGCAACAAAAAGTCAATTTTCAAGATATTTTATCAAAACCAGTAAATTTAACAAAAAGTATGGCAAACTACTTTCTGAATTATACGATTGGAGACAAAAAGGTGATTATGATATTATTTACGATTTTAAATATGAAGACTTAAAACCAATGTTTCAAAGAGTTTTAGAAATGATTACTTGTATTGAAAATCAAATAAAAAAAAGATAATCAAAAAATAAGAAAGTTTTAATAGCTAAAAACTGCTTTTTGTCTTGGTATTTTTATGACAACGCTAAAAGCCTATAATCATTAAGAAATAGACAAAAAAATCCTAACTTCCATTGCGATTTCTTGGCGCTCCTTGCGGTTAAAAATTTCTCGCCAAGTCGCTAAGGCGCTAAGGAATTTGGCTTAGT
>CAYMXD010000364.1:0-3292 GCA_964394095.1 uncultured Mesohalobacter sp.
AGGAATCCCTTTTTCATCGTCTTGACCTTTATGCTGGATATAACTATAGATGGCTATAATCAACATCGTTAAAAGGCAGGTATACCCCATCTGATCTAAAAAGGGAACATCAACAAAAATAGGATTTGAAGACCAAGCTTTAGGCCCAACTTTAAAATACATGGCAATAGGAATTGAACTCAATACACCTACAATAGCACCTTTATTAGTGGCTTTTTTCCAAAATAAACCTAAAAGGAAAACCGCTAAAATCCCTGGACTGACAACGCCGGAATATTCTTGAATAAATTGAAAAGCCTGATCTATACCGCTTAAAAATGGAGCGACCAAGCAAGCTATAACCAATGCCATTCCACCAGATAAACGCCCAACATTTACAGTTGCTTTATCACTTGCGTTTTTATTGATGTAAGGTTTGTATATATCCATGGTAAATATGGTTGATGTCGAGTTTAGCATAGACGCTAAAGAAGACACAATAGCAGCCGAAAGCGCAGCAAATGCTAAACCTTTCAGACCTACGGGTAAGAGTTGAAGCAACCAGGGATAAGCTTTGTCTGCTTCGCCGACTGTTGGTAAATTCTGCTGGCCTAGTTCTCCTAAACTTGCTAATAATACAGGATCATTAACGATGACATAAGCTGCTATACCAGGAATAACTACAATAACCGGGATGATTAACTTTAGAAAAGCGGCAAATAAAATACCTTTTTGAGATTCTTTTAGAGATTTAGCCGCAAGTGTTCTTTGGATGATATACTGATTAAAACCCCAATAGTAAAGATTGGCAACCCATAAACCACCAACCAAGACACCTAACCCGGGTAGATTACTGTATTCAGGATTAGATTTGTCTAAAATCATTTCAAACCGATCAGGTACTCTATCGTAAATTACCTTAAAACCTTCAATAACGCCATCTCCGCCTGAGACGGTATTTAAGGCTAAATAGGTGGTTACAACCCCACCAAGCACCAAAAAAACCACTTGAATAACATCGGTCCAGGCCACAGCAGATAGACCGCCATACAAGGAGTAAGCCGCAGCAAAAAGGCCTAAACCAATAATAGCATATACCATTGGAATGCCTATTATGGTTTCTAAGGCTAAAGCACCTAAATAAAGAACTGTTGTAAGATTAACAAACACATATAAAGCAATCCAAAAAACGGCTAAAATGGTTTTCAAATTTGTAGAATATCTTTTTTCAACAAATTCAGGAATGGTGTACAATCCTTTTTTGATGAAAATGGGTAGAAAATACTTTCCAACTATGATTAAGGTTAAGGCGGCCATCCATTCATAAGAAGCGATAGCTAAGCCGGAGGCAAACCCAGAGCCTGACATCCCGATAAATTGCTCTGCAGAAATATTAGCTGCAATTAAGGAAGCTCCAATAGCCCACCATGGCAAGGATTTACTGGCAAGAAAATAATCTTCTGCATTTTTTTGATGACCTTTTTTATCGCGTGATACCCAAAGACCAATACCAAGAATCATAACGGCATAACCAATAAAAATTAGATAATCTAAAAATTCAAAGTTAGTTGACATAGTTTGGTGGTTTGGTGATTAATATTGTGTAAAATGAGTGAGACTTAATGCTTTTAATTGATCTGCGGCTTGTTCCGCAGTGATATCGCGTTGCGGATTGGCAAACATCTCATAGCCTACCATAAATTTTTTTACTGTCGCAGACCTTAACAAAGGTGGATAAAACGACATGTGAAAGTGCCACTCCGTGTGTTCACCATCGGTTGGACTTTGGTGGATTCCTGAAGAGTAGGGGAATGAGGTTTCAAAAAGGTTATCAAATATTGTGGTTAAATCTTTTAAAATTTCTGCGTAAGCCAGGATTTCTTCCTCATTTAGCTGATTGATGTGTTGATAATGTTTTACAGGGACAATCATAGCTTCATAAGGCCATACCGCCCAGTAGGGTACTAAGGCTACAAAGTGGTCGTTTTTTAAAACAACACGCTCGTCTTTTTCTAATTCTTGTTGAATGTAGTCGGACATCAGACTGCGCTTATGTTTTTTCCAATATGCTTTCTGTTGAACTTGTTTTTTAAGAACAACTTCAGGAATGGAGCGCTGTGCCCAAATTTGTCCGTGTGGATGTGGATTGCTACAGCCCATGATATCACCTTTATTTTCAAAAATTTGTACATGATTGATGTTAGGATTTTGTCCTAATGTGTGATATTCTTTTTGCCATAATTTGATCACCTTATAAATATCTTCAGTCCTCATCAGCGGTAATGTCAAAGCATGGTCGGGTGAAAAACAGACCACACGACAAATGCCGGATTCTGACTCGGCTTTTAGCAGACCATCTTCAAAAGTCTCTGCTGCGGTATCTTCCAGCAAGGCTGAAAAATCGTTAGTAAAACTATGAGTGCCTATATAGTCGGGATTTTTTTCACCACTTGCACGAGTATTTCCTGGACATAAATAGCATTTTTCATCATAACTCTCTTTGTTGAAAGCCATGGTCTTATCCGTTTTTCCCTGCCAGGGCCTTTTGGTGCGATGGGGGGAAACCAATACCCATTCCCCTGTTAAAATATTATAGCGCCTGTGAGGTTTAGAATTAAAATCTGTGGACATTAGTTTACTGTTTTTGTACCATCGCCGATGGTGGTTCAAATTGAGGTGAGTTGAATATTAAATTTTTCTTCGTAAGCTGCTGAAATATGCTCTACAAATTCATTTACCTTTTCTTGATGAACCAGATTGACGGTACAACCACCAAAACCACCTCCCATCATTCTTGCACCAAGAACATAATCTAAATCTTGAGTTGATTTTACCAAAAAGTCTAATTCTTTACAACTGACGTCATACAGGTTTTGTAAACCATCGTGAGATTTATAGAGCAAGCTTCCAAAATCATCTAATTTGTTCTCTTTTAATTTACCAACGGCTTTTAAAGTTCTTTTGTCTTCCTGCGATACATATAAAGCCCTGTTGTAAATTTTTTGTGGTAAAACCCCTTTAAAACCTTTGATGACCTTAACCGGTACATCGGTGAGATGTTGGTATTTAGGATGTTTTTTCTGAATAGCTTCAAGCGCGGTCTGGCACTCGTCGCGACGCACATTATATTCACTTGATGCTAAATTGTGCGAGACATTGGTGTTGAGTAACACCACGATATAAGGTTTAAAATTTGCTTCAATCAATTCATAATCAAGAGTTTCACAGTCCAATAGTATCAAATGGTTTTTTTGCCCCATCACTACAGCAAACTGATCCATGATACCACATTTAGTCCCGACAAAGGTATGCT
>CAYMXD010000365.1:0-3284 GCA_964394095.1 uncultured Mesohalobacter sp.
TAAAAACAGAAAGCGCGCGCATATAGCTCATTATATCGGTGACCAGGCTGTCGCCGAGTTTTATGACGATATCCCCTTTTTGAAGTCCGGCTCGGTAGGCGGGTGTATCCTCGCGCGTGCCATCTATACGCATGCCTTTGCCATCAAACAAATAATCCGGTACAACGCCCAGACCGACTTTGAATCTTGGAACGGATTCACTTTCGCTTTTGGTGGTTCTAAAAGCAAGTTCGCCGTTGTCGTCTAAATCTGCGATGATGGAAAAAATATAATCTGAAATACGGTACATGCCGTCGTAATTCAACTTATCGGCATCGTCTGAAGGTTTGTGGTAATCTTCATGTTGTCCGGTGAAAAAATGTAAGACGGGCACATCAATCAGGTAAAAAGAGGTGTGGTCGCTGGGGCCAACACCGCTTTCGTCCACAACGAGTTTAAAGTTGTTGTTATTGGCTTTTATGGTTTGATTAAACATTGGCGAAGTCCCTGTGCCATAAACGGCCAGAGTGCTATCCGCTTTCAATTTTCCTACCATGTCCATATTAATCATGTAGTTGATAGAAGCCTCATCTATGGTTGGGTTTTTGGAGAAATAATTTGAGCCCAATAGTCCCATTTCCTCACCCGAAAAGGCCATAAAAAGGTAGTTATTGTTGTCTTTGACTTTGGCGGTATCATTTTTTATTTTTAGTCTGCTGGCCAGGTTGAGCATGACCGCTACGCCGCTGGCATTATCGTCTGCGCCGTTATGAATGGCTTTGTCTTTACCGCGATACAAAGAGCCTTCGCCGCCGTAACCCAAATGATCGTAGTGGGCACCAATGACAATGGTTTGTTCAGCTTGATTGTCCAGAAAGCCTATGATGTTATGGCCGGTGATAGTACTATCGGCATTGGTGGTAAATTCAACTTCCTTATGCGGGTCGGTTTTGGGCTTGAATGTAAAGGCTTGAAGGTAGCCATCGGTGCCTTTAGGCTGAATGCCGATCCCTTCAAAACGACTTGCAATATACGCTGCGGCTTTGGTTTCGCCGGGGGTTCCGGTTTGACGGCCTTCTAATTTATCATCGGCCAGATAGGCCACATCTTCTTCTATTTTTTGTTCTGAAACCTTGGAAACCTCATTGCAGGATACAACAAAGGCTAAAAGAGCAATAAATACTATATTTTTCATAGCGAAATCTTATTTTTGCACAAAAATAATAGTTCTTAGTTTAAAAAGTGCTTGTTTTAAATTTTACTTTGAAGTTGAAAATTAAACACCCCTAACCCCTTCAATAGGGCTTTTAAAATTATTAAACCATTTGATAATATGAAAAAACCGATTTTAGTATTAATGCTGTTAACGATTCTTTTTTCTTGTAAAAATGAAATTCAGAAAGAGTCATCAGCCAAAATTGAAAATGAAAACAATACCGCCGATAAAGACAGCTTGATTTATCCTGACGAAGTCAACTTTAAATCTATTCGTCAAGTGACTTTTGGTGGTGATAATGCTGAAGCGTATTGGAGTTTTGATGATAAGCAATTGATATTTCAGTCCAATAATGCCAAATGGGGCGTGGGTTGCGACCAAATGTTTTTGATGGATGCTGACGAAACCTTTACCGATAGCATTGCGCCTCCGATGCTAAGTACTGGTTTGGGTAGAACGACTTGTGCGTATTTTATGCCGGATAATGAGCATATTTTGTATGCCTCAACTCATCTTGGCGATAAAGAATGTCCGGATACGCCATTACGAAAAAACGGTAAATACATCTGGCCGATTTACGATACTTACGACATCTTTGTCGCCGATCTGGAAGGTAATATCGTTAAACAACTTACCGATGAGAAGGGCTATGACGCAGAAGCCACAGTTTCTCCACAAGGTGATAAAATCGTGTTTACCTCCGATCGTAGCGGTGATCTGGAACTTTACACCATGAATTTGGATGGAAGCGATGTCAAACAAATTACAGATCAACTGGGCTATGACGGTGGAGCGTTTTTTTCACCAGACGGCACCAAACTTATCTTTAGATCATCACGACCAAAAACCGAACAGGAAATTAAAGAATACAAGGAATTGCTTGCCGAAGGTCTGGTGGAACCCACAGAAATGGAACTTTACATCTGCAACGCCGATGGCAGTGACCTGAAACAATTGACAGATTTAGGCAATGCCAACTGGAGTCCGTTTTTTCATCCTTCAGGGGAAAAAATATTGTTTTCCTCCAACTTTGAAGCCGAACGTGGATTTCCTTTCAATTTGTATATGATTGATATTGACGGCAAAAATTTGAAACGGATCACCCACGGTGAAACTTTTGATGCCTTTCCGGTATTTTCTAATGATGGGAAATATTTGGCATTTTCGTCTAATCGAAATAACGGTGGTAATCGAGATACCAATTTGTTTATTGCAGAGTGGGAGGATTGATTAATTTGGTAATGTAACAATGAAACAATGTACCAATTTGAAGATTTGAAAATTTGCTGATTTGAAAATTTGAGAATGAGCTGGTTACTTAATGATTCAATGCAATAAAATGGCACAGTGTAACAATGTAGTAATGTAACAATTTTAAGATTTGAAAATTCAGTGGTTTGTTAGTGTATCAATGAAACAACTTAGTTGCAGTAAATGCTGAAAAAATCTGTTTTCAAATTAAAATTTCTTGCTAAAAAGTAAATAATAGTTTACCTTTGAATTGTGTTTGAAAAGTAAAATTGAGTGAAATGTTCCAAACTTTATAAAATTTTGACCAAGGATGGTTGGTATCCAGTTTCTCAAAAAGGTTCACATGTGAAGATGCATCACGAAACGAAAAAAGGAATAATAATATTTCCAAATCACGGGAGCCAAGAAATGGGTAAGGGATTGGAAAAGAAAATTCTTAAAGACGCTGGTATTAAATTATAAGATTATGGCAAAAAAGAAAATCATAATGACCGTTGAGAAAACTGACACTGGCTTTTCAGCATATGCAGCAGATTTTCCGATTTTTACGACTGGAAAATCTATTCCTGAATTGATGAATAGTGTGTATGAAGCAACCGAATTTTATTTTGAAGAAGAAAAGGTAAAAGTTGAACAGAATGATATCCGATTCGAAATAGATTTTAAGCAGTTTTTTAAATATTACAAAGTCATAAATGCAAAATTCCTCGCTGAGAAAATCGGAATGAACGCTACATTGCTTTCTCAATATGTATCCGGAACGAAAAAACCATCACCGAAACAAACTGAAAAAATACTGAGCGGAATTCACCAAATCGGACAAGAATTATCTGGAATT
>CAYMXD010000366.1:0-3284 GCA_964394095.1 uncultured Mesohalobacter sp.
TCTATTCTCAGTTCTTACAAAAAAGATTTTTAGGCAAAAAATAACTTCCGACTTTTTGAAGATTAAAATTCTAAGATTTCTGATTTAGGAATAAGAGCTAAAAATATAAATATTTACTGAAAGGCATCTAAATTTTGAATCTTTTTTTCGAGCTGTTTAATTTCCTTTTGCTCTAAATAACTCAGCTTTTTTTCTTCCGGGGCTATAGCTTTCTTTTCTTCTATCGGCTTTGGTTTGGGTTTGGGATTTTCTGCGGGTTTATTATCGGCATAAGTTCTGTAGTCGGAATAATTGCCGGGAAAATCTTTGATTTCTCCATTTTCAAAAACGAACAAGTGGTCCACAATTTTATCCATAAAATAACGATCGTGAGACACCACGATGAGACAGCCGGGAAAATCCATCAAAAAACTTTCAAGCACATTGATGGTTACCACATCCAAGTCGTTTGTAGGTTCATCCAGAATCAAAAAATTAGGGTTTTGAATTAAAACCGTACATAAATACAAGCGTTTCAATTCGCCACCGCTGAGCTTTTCAACATAATCGTATTGTTTTTTTCGGTCGAATAGAAAGCGTTCTAAGAGTTGTGAGGCTGAGATTTTTCGGCCTTTGGCCAAAGGGATGTATTCCCCAAAATCTTGTATAACTTCTATAACTTTCTTACCCGATTTCACTTCTATTCCCGCTTGGCGGTAGTAACCGAATTTTAAAGTTTCACCAAGCACTACTTTGCCTGTATCGGGATCGAGGCTTTCGGTCAAAATGTTGAGAAAAGTTGATTTACCACTTCCATTTTTACCGATAATCCCCACACGCTCGCCGCGTTTGAAGTTGTAATCAAAATTTTCAAAAAGGACTTTATCGTCAAAAGATTTGGAGACATTGTGAAACTCTACAATCTTGGTGCCGAGCCGCTCCATATTGATTTCCAATTCAATTTCATGGTCTTTACGGCGTTGCTGTGCGCGTGCTTTAATGTCTTCAAAATCACCTATACGCGATTTAGATTTTGTAGTTCGGGCTTTAGGCTGACGACGCATCCAGCCCAATTCTTTTTTAAAAAGTTGTTTGGCTTTGTCGGTTGCGGTTTCTTGTTGTAAAATACGCTCTTCTCTTTTTTGAAGATAGTAGCTGTAATTGCCTTTATAGGTGTAGAGTTCACCTTGGTCGAGCTCCATGATTTGGTTGCACACGCGTTCTAAAAAATACCTGTCGTGGGTGACCATAAAAAAACTCATTTTAGCCCGTGTAAAATACTCTTCCAACCATTCTATCATTTCTAAATCCAAATGGTTTGTCGGTTCGTCTAAAATGAGCAGGTCCGGTGTATCCAACAATAAAATGGCTAAGGCCAAACGCTTTTTTTGACCACCCGATAAACTCCCGACGGGTTTGTTTAAATCCTGGAGCTGAAGTTTAGAGAGAATTTGTTGATACTGGCTTTCAAAATCCCAGGCTTGATGGGACTCCATGGCATCAAAAGCTTGTTGATAGGCCTCTTGATCATCGGGGTTTTGAAGGGCTTTTTCGTAATCGCTAATCACTTTTAGCATCTCATTATCTGAAGCCAAAATACTTTCTTCAACATTCAAATTTGGGTTGAGGTCGGGTTCTTGAGATAAAAATCCAATTTTGATATCATTCCTAAAATTGATTTCACCCGTATCTGGATTGTCTTTTTGGGCGAGTATTTTGAGCAGACTGGTTTTTCCACTCCCATTTTGTGCAATCAGGCCTATTTTTTGGCCTTGATTAATCCCAAATGATAAGTCATCAAATAACTTTAGCGTCCCGTAGGACTTGGCAATATGTTCAACAGAAATTAAGTTCAATAGATTTATTTATTTATAAGATTTTTTAGGAAATGCCTTTTTATGGAAAAACAAGAGAATACCAAAGCCGGTGCTTATAGCAGTGTCTGCTACATTAAAAACGGGTTCAAAAAACACAAAGCGTTCACCGCCCCAAATCGGCACCCATTCGGGTAAAATACCGTCATAGAGCGGGAAATAAAGCATGTCGACTACCCTACCTTTTAGCCAGGGTGCATAGCCTCCACTTTCCGGCAAAAACGTCGCAAGTTGCCCGGTGCTGTCACTAAATATAACCCCGTAAAACACAGAATCTATGATGTTGCCCAGGGCTCCGGCAAAAATCAAACTTATGGCTATCAACAAGACTTTTGGCGCTTTCTTTCGTGTAGAATCCCAAAGCCACCAACCTATACCAACAATGGCAAATAGCCTGAACACCGTAAGAATTACTTTACCATAACTTCCCGGGATTTTGGCACCCCAAGCCATGCCTTCGTTTTCAATAAATAAAATTTTAAACCAAGAGAACACTTCTACACTCTCGTATAACCTGAAATTGGTTTTGATGTATATTTTTGATATTTGATCGACAATAAGAATTATTGCAATGATCAAAATTGATTTTTTTATACTCATCTTCAAAAAGATTTGACGGCAAAAATAGGGTTTTTAAACTAATTAATCTTGAGGTTGAGGTGTAAGTGTAATTGAAATCATTTAGTTTGAATCACTTCAATATCTCCTTTAACAGTCCTTAAGTTGATCTGGTAGTTTTCAACAAGCGCAGTCTCAATATCTACATCTCCGGTTTGAGATTTGGCTTCGACTTTGGCCTGACGGGTTTTCATATAAATCTTACCATTATAGGTGTTGATGTTGGCGTCTCCTATAAAGTTTATCAGCTTACAATTGCCGGATTTTGTGTTGATGTGCACATGTTTATAAATGCCTGAACCTTCAATAGAAGCCATTTCTGAATCTATGATGAGTTTGAGATCTTTTGGTAGTCTAAGACTCACACTCACTGAAAACTCCTGCATACTGGTCATTTTGTTGTCACCAAACTCGAGGTGTTTTGGGTAAATACTTTTTATAATCAAGCTGTCTTGCTTGACCTCATAATCAAAATATAAGTCGCTTTTGTACGACCCTTCTGAAGCTGAATTGAATGTAAACTTAGATTGACCTTTAGTGTCAAAGCGAATTAAAGATACCTGTTGTGCTTCGAATACAACGACTTTAATACTGGGGTCCTGAATTTCAAAAGAGGTTCTGTACTGTGCATAACTATACTGAACAGCAAAACAAAAAGCGATTAGTAAGAGTCGACCGTTTTCGATTCTCATAATCTGATCAAGTAATTAAAAGCCAAGCCGGTCAATACTGCCATTAGAAAACTGAATAAAGACCCAATTAAAATATATTCGGTTAATTTTCTGTCTTTGGCTCGGGATAAATCTCCAAATC
>CAYMXD010000367.1:0-3284 GCA_964394095.1 uncultured Mesohalobacter sp.
CTACCGCGACTGCAAACTGAATTGAAAACTTAGACTGCTTGCAACGACTGCAAACTGAAAACCGCGAACTGCAAACTGAATTGAAAACTGCGACTGCAAACTGAAAACTCGACATTACAGCTTTTCGATATATGCAGCCATTTCTTCTTGAAGTCCTTTAGCTTTGAGCTCTGCAGCTTGCCTAAAATCTTTCCCATTAGAAGCATATATTATTCCTCGTGAAGAATTGACCAATACCCCGCAATTTTCATTGAGGCCATATTTGCAGACCTCAGCTAAACTTCCGCCTTGAGCTCCAACTCCCGGAACAAGTAAAAAACTTTGGGGTACAATTTCTCTGATGGATTTAAAATATTCCGGTTTTGTTGCTCCAACAACGTACATGAGTTGTTCAGAATTTTTCCAGGTTTTTGAGGTTTCCAGCACTTTTTGATAGACCGTTTCGCCGCTTCTCAGGTTTTGCGTTTGAAAATCGAAGGCGCCTTCGTTTGATGTTAAAGCTAACAATATAACATGCTTATTTTCGTAGGCCAGAAAAGGTTCAACCGAATCTTTGCCCATATAAGGTGCAACAGTTATGGCGTCAACTTTTAGATCTTCAAAAAAGGCTTGAGCGTATTTTGATGCCGTATTACCAATATCGCCCCTTTTGGCATCTGCAATTGTAAAAATTTCCGGATAGCTGGTATTGAGATAATCTATCGTCTGTTTTAAGGCTTCCCAACCCCTTATGCCGTAAGCCTCATAAAAAGCGATATTGGGCTTATAAGCTACACAGTATTCAGCCGTGGCATCAATAATCTGTCGGTTAAATTCAAATATGGGGTTATGATGTTTTCTCAGGTGAAGAGGAATTTTTGTAAGATCAGTATCTAAGCCCACACAAAGAAAACTTTTTTTTAGTTTGATTTGTTCAATGAGTTTGTTTCTTGTCATTCTTGTAGGCTTATAATGATTCTGACATTCTTGCTAGTTTTTCAGTATTATCAACAAGCTTGAGCTCATCGATGATTTTCTGAATATCGCCACTAATAATATTATCTAAATCATACAGCGTTAAATTGATACGATGATCGGTTACCCGACCCTGGGGATAATTATACGTTCTAATTTTAGCACTCCGGTCTCCACTGGTGACCATACTTCCGCGTTTTTCGGCGTCTTCGGCTTGTTTTTTGGCTAATTCCATCTCGTAAAGTCTGGATCTTAACACACGAAAAGCTTTTTCTTTGTTTTTATGTTGTGATTTTTGGTCTTGACATTGTGCTACAATACCTGTTGGTTCATGGGTCAATCTTACAGCAGAATAAGTCGTATTCACAGATTGTCCGCCGGGCCCTGAGGAACAGAAGTAATCAATTCTTACATCGTTCGGATCGACTTCTACATCAAATTCTTCGGCTTCCGGAAACACCATAACCGTTGCTGCACTGGTATGCACACGGCCTTGAGTTTCGGTCTGCGGTACACGTTGCACCCGATGCACTCCGGCTTCATATTTTAATGTCCCGTAAACATCCTGGCCACTGACTTCAAATTGAATTTCTTTATAGCCGCCGTTTGTACCTTCACTGTAATCTACAGTACTGACTTTCCAGCCTTTAGACTCGCAGTATTTATTTAGCATTCTAAAAATATCACCGGCAAAGATGCTGGCTTCGTCGCCACCGGTTCCGGCACGCACTTCTACTACAGCATTTTTGGCATCTTCCGGATCTTTGGGAATGAGCATAAAGCGTACCTTATCTTCAAGTTTTTCTAAGGCCTCAGTAGATTCTTCCAGTTGCATTTTGGCCATATCCACCATTTCCGCATCGCCACCCTCTTGAATGATTTCTTTGGCCTCTTCTATGTTATTTTGAAGCTGTACGTATTTCTCACGTTCTTCATTGATTTCTTTGAGGTCTTTATATTCTTTAGTGAGTTCTACATAACGTTTTCTGTCGTTGATGATATCCGGTTGAATGATTAAATCACTTACCTCATCAAAACGCTGTTTGAGTATGTTGAGTTTATCTAGCATAAATTATTTTATAATTCACAAATTTACGAAAGTTCAGCGTATAAAAAGAATAGCGGGCTAAAGTTCTATAACCACACCAACCCCCAGCTGTTGTTTCCACTGCACTCGAGAACCACCTTGAACGACATCGCCGTTGTCTTGCTCAATACGAATTTTTACATCATCATCGTACCTGATATGAGAGCCTAAAGTAGCTTTAATAAAATCGTTAACGCCAAAAGAAAAATTCAATTCCCAGTCTACATCAATGTTTCCAAAATTGTTGATATAATCGGTGTAAAGGCTCAATCTGCTTTCCATGTTTACATTTTCAAATAGCTCTCTTTTGTATTCATTATTGATTAAAATACCGGTTTCTACTCTTAATTTTTCACCTTTTTTTACAATCATCCCATTTTCGTCTCTTACGGCTTCTTTTACTCCAAAGGCACCTTCATTGGCGAGGTCTTGATCTAAAACAAATGTGGATTTATAGGTGATAGGTGATAGATACAAATAGAATTTCTTATCTTTTATTTTATGTTCTACTCCCAAACCAGATAACAAATACCCCGGTGCCATAAATTGCGAAATGATATCTGAAGTGTTCGGAAAATTGAATCCATTAAAAAATTGTGTCTTAAAATTTATTCTTCCCAGATAATACCAATTTGAATTTTTTTTAAATTTAAATCCGGCTTTTGAATCTATTTCGAGCTGGTCTTCTGTTTTTCTGATGTCCTGTTCACTTTGTTTGTTGGCACCTGCTCTTGCTATGAGAAGATTGTCCCATTTAAAATTCTTGTCTTTATAATTGCGTTCAACATCTATACCTATTAAGGCTGAAATAGAATTGGCACCTCCACCATTCCAATTGCTAAAGGCTACTTCGCTAACTTGAAGTGAAAATTTGTTATTCTCCGTCCAAAATACAGGCATTTTGATGATTCTGGAAAGCTCTTTTTTTTTAATTTCTACATTTTCTAATTGGTGAATTTTTTCAGCCTCGCCAGAATCTAAAAACAATTTTGGGATTTTAGATTCCGGTATTTGAGCTAATGTGATATTAGCAAAAAATAATATAAATAGCAGACTTCGAATTCTACTTGACATACACTTAGAAAAAGATATTAATATTTAAAATCACCAAGGCTAGAGCTGATACTAAGTGTCGTCTTAGAGGAATTTTCAACTCGACCTACAATTTTTGCATCTACACCAAATGATTTTGATATGTTGATAATATCATCTGCATGTTTTGGATTTGTATAAATTTCCATTC
>CAYMXD010000368.1:0-241 GCA_964394095.1 uncultured Mesohalobacter sp.
TCCATCAGCTCCAAAATAATTTCTCGGCGCCCTAAAAGAATAGGTGTAGCAATTTGATTTTCATACACCTGCTGGGCAGCTTTCAGCACATCTATTTGGTCGGCTTCGGCATAGACAATGCGTTTTAAGTTAGACTTGGCTCTACTCATTAAAAGTCGGGTAATTTTATCTTCATTCCCCATACGTTCGAGTAGAGATGATTTGTAGGTCTCCCAATCTTCAATATTTTTTCTCGCTACAC
>CAYMXD010000368.1:251-3281 GCA_964394095.1 uncultured Mesohalobacter sp.
TTCAATGGCCGCTTTTGCCACCGCCGGAGGGATTTCACCGATCAATCTGGGATCAAAAGGTTTAGGAATGATGTACTCTCTACCAAATTGTAGTTTGGTTTCACTATAAGCAATATTGACTTGTTCCGGTACCGGTTTTTTAGCCAATTCAGCCAAGGCTTTTACAGCCGCCATCTTCATTTCTTCATTTATTTTGGTCGCTTCAACATCTAAAGCCCCTCTAAAAATAAAGGGAAATCCGAGAACATTATTCACCTGATTTGGAAAATCTGAACGTCCGGTAGCCATAATGACGTCTTTGCGGGTTTTTATGGCTAAATCGTAATCGATTTCCGGGTCGGGATTGGCCATGGCAAAGACAATGGGGTTGTCATTCATGCTTTTCAACATTTCAGCACTCACGAGACCGCCAATTGATAGTCCCAGAAAAACATCACTGCCTTTCATAGCATCGGCGAGAGAGCCATAAGACTGATCTGTAGCAAATTCCATCTGGCGTTCTGTAACGCCTTTGGTGTCTTTGGTAATGGCACCTTTGCTGTTAAACATCACAATATTCTCTCGTTTAGCGCCCAATAATACATACAGTTTTGAACAGGCAATAGCCGCCGAACCCGCTCCGGACACAACAATCTTCACCTCTTCAATTTTTTTATCGGCAAGTTCTAAGGCATTTAGCAGGGCTGCGGCAGAAATAATGGCTGTACCATGCTGGTCGTCATGCATGATGGGGATATCGAGCTGTTCTTTGAGTTGTTCTTCGATTTCAAAAGCTTCGGGCGCTTTGATATCCTCCAGATTAATACCGCCAAAAGTCGGGGCAATATTTTTTACAGTTTCTATAAATTTTTGTGGGTCTTCTTCGTCTATTTCAATATCAAAAACGTCGATGTCTGCAAAGATTTTAAACAGTAAAGCTTTACCTTCCATGACAGGTTTTGAAGCTTCAGGGCCTATGTTGCCGAGGCCCAGAAGAGCTGTACCATTTGAAATGACGCCCACCAAATTTCCTTTATTGGTGTAATTGTACACCTTTTGTTTATCTTGATCTATCGCTTTACAGGGCACAGCCACACCCGGCGAGTAGGCCAAACCTAAATCGTATTGTGAGCTGTATCGCTTTGTGGGGACAACTTTGGTTTTGCCCGGACGGGGATATTCGTGATAGTTTAAGGCGGCTTTATCCTGTTTACTTTTTTCTGACATGGTTAGGGTTTAAAATGATTTAAAGCATAATCTAATCTTTCCAGCACTTCATCTTTACCCAACAAAGCCATAATAGAAAAAACATCCGGCCCTTTCATGTCTCCCACGAGAGATAATCTTAAGGGCTGCATCACTTTCCCAAAGCCTATATTCTGATTTTGAATCCAAGTTTTAATAGCAGGCTGAATTTTTTCTTTTGAAAAATCTTCTTGCGTAGATATATGGGTTTTTAAATTTGAAATGATTTCATTTGTGCCTGGCTTCCAAGCTTTTTTAGAAGCTTTTGAGTTAAATTCTGTGGGGTTTTCAAAAAAGAAATACCCCTCTGACCAAAAATCCTGAATAAAGGTCACACGCTCTTTTAATAACCTTACGATTTTAAAGAGATAATCAAATTCTATGTTGATATTTTTTTCAACTTTCAGCCATTTTTGAAAGTCGGTTGTTAATGTGTTTTCATCTACTTTTTGGATGTATTGGTGCTGAAACCATTCTGTTTTTTCCGGGTCAAATTTGGCGCCGGCTTTATGTACACGGGATAAATCAAACTTTTTTACTAATTCTTCAAGGCTGAAAATTTCCTGATCGGAACTGTCATTCCAACCTAAAAGTGCCAGCATATTAATAACAGCTTCGGGTAGATAATAATCCTGTTTATAACCGGCGGAAACTTTTCCCGTTTTAGGGTCTTTCCATTCTAAAGGAAATACCGGGAAGCCATGTTTTTCGCCGTCTCTTTTGCTTAATTTTCCCTTTCCATTGGGTTTTAGAATAAGAGGTAAATGTGCAAATTCAGGCGCTTCCCAACCAAAAGCATCGTAAAGCAAAACATGCAAAGCCAGAGATGGTAGCCATTCCTCACCGCGGATAACGTGGGTAATTTTCATGAGGTAATCATCTACGATATTAGCTAAATGGTAGGTTGGCATGCCATCGCTTTTAAACAAAATTTTGTCATCAAGCGCATCTGTTCTCACCTGAATATTACCGCGAATCGTATCGCTAATGAGAAGCTGCTTAGCTAAGGGCATCTTAAACCTGATGACGTAAGGATGACCTTCGCTAAGATACTCCTGAAGTTCATCATCAGGAATATTAAGACTGTTGCTTAAGCGGTTTCGGTTATAAGAATTATAGGTAAAGGTTTCGCCTTTACTTTCATGTTTTTCTCTTAATTTTTCAAGCTCTTTTGGGGTATCAAAAGCATAGTACGCATGTCCTGAGTCTATAAGCTGATCGACATATTTTTTGTAGATAGATTGTCTTTGGCTTTGGCGGTAAGGTCCAAAATTACCCGATTGCTCGGGACCTTCATCCAATTGAAGACCGCACCAGTCTAAAGCGTCCATGATGTATTTTTCAGCGCCTTCCACATAGCGGGACTGGTCGGTATCTTCTATCCTCAAAATAAATTTACCCTTATGCTTTTTCGCAAAAAGATAGTTATATAAGGCTGTTCTTAAGCCACCAATGTGAAGTGGTCCGGTAGGGCTTGGCGCAAAACGCACTCTTACAGATTGACTCATGGTTTAAATTTTTACAAATATCTTAAAATATACACGAGGGTTGAAGGCCGTTTAAGTTTATTTTGGAAATATTCATTTTTTTTAAGAGCCCCCTAACCCCCAAAGGGGGAATAAGCCCCCTAACCCCAAAGGGGGAAATAAGCCCCCTAACCCCCAAAGGGGGAAATAAGCCCCCTAATAACCCCCTAAGGGGGAATTATTGTGGGGTTTTGGTGTTTGTGGATACTGTTGTTGCTGTGGATCCTATTGATGCAATTGTTACTATTGTTCCTATTGCTGCTGTGGATTCTTTGGATGC
>CAYMXD010000369.1:0-3270 GCA_964394095.1 uncultured Mesohalobacter sp.
TAAACTATCATTCTGCCCACGTTACAGGAACTATCATTGCATCTGGTGTTGACCCTGCTGCCAAAGGTATGGCACCTCAAGCTCAGGCCATTGGTTACGATTGGAATAGTGATCTTTCTGAGGCAATAATAGCAGCAAACAATGGTATGCTATTATCAAACCACTCATATGGTTATATTTCCAGTCAAGTACCTGATTATTTTTTTGGAGGCTATATCTCAGAGTCTCGAAATTGGGATGAGCTTTTGTATAATGCACCATATTATCTGATGGTTGTGGCAGCTGGTAACGACGGTAATGACAATACTAGCAATGGTTCACCTTTGGCCGGAAATGCAGCTTATGATAAATTAACTGGTCATTCCGTTTCAAAGAATAATTTAGTTGTAGCAAATGCTCAAGATGCTTCAGTAGATGCTGCTGGTAATTTATTGTCTGTTACTGTAAATAGTCTTAGTTCAGAAGGTCCGACAGATGACTTTAGAATTAAACCTGATATTACAGGGAACGGTACCGGGTTGTATTCAACTTACGAGAGTAGTGATACTGATTACTTCAGTATATCAGGAACATCTATGGCCTCTCCAAATGTCATGGGGAGCTTACTTTTATTACAGCAACATTCCAATAACCTCTATGGGAGTTTTTTAAGAGCATCTACTCTTAAAGGTTTAGCACTTCACACAGCTGATGACATTGGCCCAACAGGTCCTGATGCTGTGCATGGTTGGGGGTTGCTTAATGCAAAAAAGGCAGCTGAAACTCTGTCAAACAATTCAAGTAGCACTGTAGTAGAAGAATTAGTTTTAGATCAAGGAGAAACATTTACAATAGATGTGACTGCAAGCGGTCTTGAGGACTTAAAAGCTAGTATTTCATGGACAGATCCAGCAGGACTTGCTACGACAACGTTAAACGATACAAGTCCGGTATTAATAAATGACTTAGACATCCAAATCACACAAAATACTAATACTTATCATCCTTGGCGATTAACAGATGTGAATTCTAATGCAAATGACGCAGATAACATGGTCGATAATTTTGAAAGGGTTGATGTCGACAATGCTAACGGTACATATACCATAAGCATAACTCATAAAGGTTCATTAACAAATAATACTCAAAATTATAGCTTGATTGTCACTGGAATAACTAATGCACCACAATTTTGTAAAGCACCAAACCAAATTACAGCGACTAATATAACTTCTGCCTCAGCAGAAATTAACTGGAACACACCAGTCTCTTCTCCCTCAAACGGATATGACTATTTTTTAACGTCAACCGGGATAATTCCAGATGAGAATACGACCCCAACTGGTCACATAACTCAGGGTATGACATCTTTACCGTTAAATAACCTTTCTTCAATCACCTCGTATCAAGTGTTTTTACGTTCCGATTGTAGTGGTGATGTTAGCGTATGGTCAGAAGGTGTAAGTTTTAATACACCAGGTAATAACCCTAATTTCACACTGGATTCTAATGGTGTCACCTGTTTATGTCCTAATGCAACTTTTGGAGAAATTGGAACTTTAACTATAAATGGTGAGCCAAAAACTTTTACAAAAAGAACCAGAGCAGAACTTGATGTCCTCATAGCAAAAGATATTAATGATCCTGAAATAGCATTAACCTGTACAACAGGAATTACAGACATGTCTGACCTGTTTAGACTGACTTTATTCAACCAAGATATCTCTTTTTGGGATGTCAGTAATGTCACAGACATGTCGTTTATGTTTTTTAATGCACCAGAATTTGACCAGCCTTTAAACAGCTGGAATGTATCTAGCGTCACAAATATGTTAGGTTTGTTTGGCGGATTTGATATTCAAACTAAATTTAATCAACCTTTGAATAACTGGGATGTGTCTAATGTTATTAATATGAGTGGTATGTTTCAAAAAAATATAGCATTTAACCAAAATATAAATAACTGGGATGTTAGCAAAGTAACAAATATGTCTTTTATGTTTCTTGATGCAATTTCCTTTAATCAATCCTTAAACGACTGGAATGTATCTAGTGTTACAAATATGCAAGGTTTATTTTTTGGATTTGATCTACAAACTTCTTTTAATCAGGATATTTCAAACTGGTGCGTTAGCAATTTTACATCTGAACCTTCAAATTTTTCATCTAATTCAACTTTATATGAAAGCTTTAAACCGCTTTGGGGAGAAAATTGCGTCGATAATACCTGGTTGGGGACTTCAGATACAGATTGGAATAATGCAGCCAACTGGGAGTTAAACATTCTTCCTAATGCCACAGATAATGTAGTTCTAAAACCTGTGGCTAACCTCCCGGAAGCCTCTACAGATATCGAAGTTAATAATCTTATTATTCTAGAAGGCAGTAAACTTGAAGTACAAGGGGTGCTAAAAACCAACAATCGTTTACATAACAATGGCATTCTTAGTTTTCATAGTGACAACATAGCTACTGCTCAGTTCGACGAGTTTACCGGCACTATTTCCGGCTCTGGCGAAGTTACCGTAGAACGCTATATCCCACAAAAACGCGCCTTTAGACTGCTGTCTTCTCCGGTAACCACCACAGATTTTATTTTTGAAAACTGGCAACAAAACGGCTTAAACCCTGGAGATTCTGGTTATATGGCTAATGTTGGAACCCAAATTACAGGCGGTGATGCTTCCCTTGGTTTTGACCAAAACAGTACCGGCAACCCTTCTATGTTTACATTTGATAATACCTTTGTGCCTACAGGTGCACAAACCCAGTTTGACGCTTGGACACCGCTGCCCAACACAAATGCAACAAAACTAAATGCAGAAGAGCCTTACCTTACCATGGTAAGAGGAGACAGAAGCATAGATTTAACCGACAATCTTGACCCGGCTACCGAAACCACCTTAAGTGCAACAGGCAATTTGTTTACCGGTCTCAGTTCTCCTGTCTTGAGTACAGGGCTTGGGTTCTATAGTTTGATTGCCAATCCTTACCAAGCCGTTGTGGATTACAGCCTGGCCTCACGAACAGACCTAACCGACTTTATATATGTTTGGGATGCCGATATAACCGGAGATAACGGTCGTGGCGGTTATGTTACCGTAGATGTTTCGGGGAGTACAATACCTCCAAATCCATTTAGTTCTGATGCGAGTAAATTTATACCACCGGGCTTGTCTTTCTTTGTGCAGAACCTCTCAAGTGGACCAATTTCACCAAGCTTAACCTTCAATGAAGATGATAAAGCTACCGGAGAAAACCAAGTCACAGTGTTTAATGCGTATCCAAACT
>CAYMXD010000370.1:0-3264 GCA_964394095.1 uncultured Mesohalobacter sp.
TCATAGAACGCCTTATCTGACTTGCTTCTTCATATATCTCGAATTTTGGTAGCGTTAGTGACATTTTGTGAACGTCAATAGTTAATTCTCTCGCCATTTGCCATATTTCAAGATTCCTGTAGCTCATTTTTGTTTGTATTTCTTTTTGATCTTATGGATACTATGCTTACTTTTAATACTATAGATTCTATTGTTTCTATTGCTTCTGTTGTTACTGTTGATAAGATGATCGGTGTTGATTTTACAGTCGCCACACCCCTAAACCCTATTGAAACTATAGCAAGCATAGCTTCGATAGCATACATAGAGACTTCTACAATAACAATACCAACAACAATGACAATAGCGACTATAGAATCTAAACAGAGCTTTTACGCTTAAAACTCCTCGTCAAAGCTTATTTTGTTGTCTTTTTCCTTATCCTTAGACATCACGCCGGCTTTTTGATATTCGCCAACGCGTTTTTCAAAGAAATTGGTTTTTCCTTGAAGGTTGATCATATCCATAAAGTCAAAAGGATTTGAGACGTTATATTCTTTTTCGCATTCAAGTTCAATTAGTAATCTGTCGGTCACAAACTCGAGGTATTGTGTCATCAGTTTGGCGTTCATACCGATTAAACTGACAGGCAGAGATTCAGTAATAAACTCTCTTTCAATATTTAATGCATCAACTAAAATCTCTCTGATACGTTCTTTAGGCACTTTGTTAACGATATGCTCATTATGTAAATGTACCGCAAAATCGCAGTGTACACCTTCATCTCTGGAAATCAATTCATTAGAGAATGTTAATCCTGGCATGAGACCGCGTTTTTTTAACCAAAAGATTGAACAGAATGCACCACTAAAAAAGATGCCTTCAACCGCCGCAAAAGCAATTAGTCGCTCAGCAAAACTTGGGCTTTCAATCCATTTCAAGGCCCAATCAGCTTTCTTTTTAATGGCAGGAAAATTTTCAATGGCATTAAAAAGCGTGTCTTTTTCTTTTTCGTCTTTCACATAGGTATCGATGAGTAGGGAATACGTCTCAGAATGGATGTTTTCCATCATGATTTGAAAACCATAGAAAAATTTGGCTTCAGAATACTGCACCTCGTTGACAAAATTTTCTGCTAAATTCTCATTAACAATACCATCCGAAGCCGCAAAAAATGCTAAAATATGTTTGATAAAATATTGTTCATCAGCACTGAGTTTGGTTTGCCAATCGGTTAGATCTTGGTGTAAATCAATTTCTTCAGCCGTCCAAAAACTGGCTTCACATTTTTTATACCATTCCCAAATATCATGATGTTGAATAGGGAATATGACAAATCTATCCTTGTTTTCCTGCAAAATTGGCTCCACTTGCGACATAATTAAAATACTTTTTTAGATGTTAAATTTTTTGTTTTTAGCACTAACAAATATCTAAAATTAATCGACTTTGAAACGATATAGTTCAGATGTGTTTTCAACAAGTTTTCAACATTTCAGTAAGTTAACTGATTATTAAGCGATTATATAATATTCTGACATACAAATAAATACAAAGCTAAATTTAGCTAAAGTATAGGCTTTATAGGCGGTTGGTTTTTAAGAAAATGGCTTTAAAAATTTTTTAATTTTCAATACCTGTCAACATTTTTTTGAATTCATTTAAGTTTGTTAAGGGTTTGGAGCAGCTTTGATGTTTACAGACAAAATACTGAAGTTTATCCGGCTGAATTTTGTGCTTTAATTGTTCCAGGTTTTCATTATTACCGCCATAATAATGGGCCAGTGGGTAAAAATCTTGTTGCAGTTTTTGGGTATGTTCCAGTGCATTTTTGCCCGTTACAGCTATTTCAGTCTGCGATTTTAGATGAGAGAGTTTTACTTTGTACCAGGTGGCAAAATACATCTTATACTTTTTAAACAAGGGCTCAACTTTATCTACCATAGACCTGCTGATATCAAGATGATTTGTTTTGCTAATCAAATGGCCTAAAATCCACAGATTTTCAGCCATAACCGCATTGGAAGCGGGTACAACATTATCGCTGATTTCTTTCTTCCTGAGTATGAGTTTAGAATCCTCAGCGGTATAATAAAACAAGTGAGCTTCTTTATCATAAAAATGCTTTAAGACAAGGTTTGTTAAGGCCTCAGCGCGGTTTAAATAATCAACATTAAATGTGATTTGATAAACTTCTATCAATGCTTTGATGCAAAAGGCGTAGTCGTCTAAAAAACCTTGGGGGTCAGTTTTATTCATCAATCTGTTTAGGCTTGTATCCTTATTGACGGCATGGTCTAAAATCTCCTGCATCAGCTCTATGGCTAAGGTTTTATAGGTGTTATTTTGTGTAGCTTGAAAAGCCTTAACGAAGCCAAAAACCAGCATGGCATTATGTGCTGTGATGCGTTTAAAATCAATCGAGGGTTTGATACGTTTGTCTCTTTGGGGTTTCAGTTTTTCTTTTATCGCCAGAAGATTGGCCATAATCTCAGCCTCAGATTGCTTTAGTCTTTTACTGACCTCAGCTATGGATTTATCCTGAGATAAAATATTTCGGCCATCTTCCCAGTTTCCCTGGAGTTTAAGTCCAAAATACTGCTGAGCGACTGTAAATTCAATTTCATTCAAAATGGATTTTAATTCAGCATAAGACCAGGTGTAAAATCGGCCTTCTTCCCCTTCGGAATCGGCATCTAAAGCCGAGTAGTATCCAAGTGTTTTATCCTTTAGTTCATTTTGTATAAAACTGATACACTGTTCTATACAGGTTTTATAGGCTGGTTTTTTAGTCACTTTATAGGCATTGGCATACAGGGCTAAAAGCTGAGCATTGTCGTAGAGCATTTTTTCAAAATGTGGCGCAAACCAATATTCGTCTACACTGTAACGGGCAAATCCACCGCCAAGGTAATCGAAAATGCCCTTGCTGTACATTTGGTCGAGAGTGGTTTCCACGGCCTGCAAGCCTCTCTCATCTTTATAGACGGCGTAGTATTCTAACAGACTTTCCCAGACACAGGGCATAGGAAATTTTGGGGCTTTGTCTATACCGCCAAACTTAAAATCGATACTTTCATACCAGGATTGATAATAGGCTTTGAGTGTTTCCTCGTTTAATTTGGATTCATCGCCATCCTGAAAAATCAATTCTTCGCTTTGCATTCCTTGGGTAAGTCGTTCGGCGGTGTTTACTATCTTATCCGGTTGTTCTTTGTAGGCTTCAGCGATATTTTTTAACACCATTTTCCAGTTTTCCTTTGGAAAGTAAGTGCCGGCGTAAAA
>CAYMXD010000371.1:0-3259 GCA_964394095.1 uncultured Mesohalobacter sp.
AAATCAAAAAGTGAAAAATAAATAATTTTATCGATATTAATCACTAATATCTCGATAAAATTTTTTTTTTATTTTTTTTAAAAATAAAACAAAAACCACTCGATCTGACAAAAAACTTATTTTTAAAAGACACATCATAATTAAATAAAATCTGCAAAATTTTCAGAAGATCGACAAGCCCCAATCGTTAAGATATTTTAGTATTAATGTTAATCTGTCTTATTAAACACTAGTGAAGCCTTAATTTAATAAAAAAAGATTTATGAATAAAGAACATGTTTTAGTCGCCGGAGCAACAGGCAGCACAGGGAAAATTATTATTGACATTTTAAAAACATCAAAGGACTATGAACCAATTGCCATGCTTAGAAAATCTGAACAAAAGGGGTATTTTGAACAACGAGAAGTAAAAACCGTCCTTGGTGATTTAGAAGAGGACTTAACTCATACCGTCGCACACGCAGATAAAGTCATTTTTGCCGCAGGTTCAAAGGGCAAAAATGTGAAAGGTGTAGACCAAGATGGAGCCAAAAAACTGATTGATGTTTCGGAGGAAAAAGGAATAAAAAAATTTGTGATGCTTAGCTCAATGGGAGCTGACAATCCAAGCCTGAGTAAAGAACTTGAAGCGTATTTAAAAGCCAAACAAAACGCAGACGAACACCTTAAAAACAGTGATTTAAATTATACCATCCTTAGACCCGGTGGATTAACAGATGAGGATGGCACTGGCGAAATTAAGCTTAAAGACAAGCTTAATACATTTGGTAAAATTTCAAGAGAAAATGTGGCAAAAACCATAGTTAAAGTTCTTAAAGATGAAACTAAAGACAAAGAAACTTTTGAAATTTTAGACGGTAAAACACCTATTGAAGATGCAGTAGTTTAAATTATCAGGGCAATATTTAAACTCAAATTCCAGGTTATAGATATTATTCATAACTTAGAAGGCTCACAAATACATTTTTTGTTTTGATTAGAGCCTTTAGAAAAATACGTGAGCATTACCTCAAAAATAATAACTCCGGCAGGTACTTCAAATATGCTGTTGGTGAAATTATTTTGGTGGTTATTGGAATTTTATTAGCATTACAAATCAATAGCTGTAACCAAAATGTTATAAATGGAAAAAAGGAACAACTTTATCTTAAAAACTTGAAAGCTGATATGCTGAAGCAGTTGAAAGATATAGATATTCAACTAGACTTTGAACATCACCAATTTAACATGGTAAGTGGTTTATTAGAAGACTATTATGAGGATTCAAGTTTCAAGTTAGATTCCGTTTTCTTTAATTCTTCTTCCAGGCTTATTGGACGAAAAACCTTTAATAAAAATGATCCTACTTACACGGCTTTACTTTCAACAGGCGATATTAGTCTGTTGAAAAATGATGATCTTAAAAATGCTTTATTTGAATATTACCAACAATTAGAACAATTAGAACATATTGTAAACAATAACAACGTGTTTTTTGTAGATCAGATTTATAAACCTGTTATATTAAACAATTCATACTACTACAGAAAAGAGTTAGGCTGGAACAATCAACTCTTCAAAATTGCAAAAGAACAACTGGACAAAGACAATATAGAATTAGTTGTTGTTAATTCTATTTCTCAAAGAGCTGTGATTTCCGAGAACAACACTAAATATTTAGATAGACTAAAACTTCAGACGAATACAATTGTAGATAAAATCAATATGGTTTTAAAAGAATGATAGATTTTCAATAAATGATTAAAATATTTAAAATTTATTTCAATATTTAATGTAAATTAGTAAGCACGAAACATATATCTGTTAAAATACATATTGAAATATAATTTAAAAAGAGTTGAAATGAAAGAATTTAATACCGGCTGGACAAAAGAAGAATTAAAAATCTACACCTTAATCTATTGCGCAAACGCAGATTATTTTGAGTCTCAATTTGAGATAAACTACATTAAATCTAAGGTGAAAGAAAGCAACTTTGATAAAATATATGCTGAATTTAAAAGTGATAATGATTTCACCCGTATTCAAAAAATCAATCAAACTGTAAAAACACTTGGCTATACAAATGAAGAAAAAGATCTACTCTTTGATGAAATGAGAGAATTGTTCCTTACTGATGGTAAATACCACTCCTTAGAGCAAAACCTTCACAAAGCTTTGAATAATATTATTCACTGATCAATATAACTTTAGGTGTAGTTTTCATTTATCTTTCTTTTAAAAAGACCGCCTCAAACCTATTCGTTGTTAAATTTTAGCTAAATATACCATTTTGAGCATCAATCGTTAAATACAGAATTTATCTTTATAGCTAAACAAACAATTAAAACTATGAAAACTAAGAAAAACTTTTTTTTAAACGCTGTTTTGTGTTTAGCACTTATTGGCTTTACAGCATGTAAAAACGACACAAAACAAAAAACTGAAACAGAAGAAGAAACCACTGAGATGGAATCTGCTCAGGAAGATGAAATGATGACAGAAGAGCCTGAAAAAACTCAAGCTACAATTGCAACATTAGCCATGGAAACCGAAAGCCTTTCTACACTTGTTACTGCTCTAAAATCTGCAGACTTAGCAGCGATGTTTGGTGAGCCAGGCAATTACACTGTGTTTGCACCAACTAATGATGCCTTTGGAAAACTACCAGAAGGAACCGTAGAAAATTTATTAAAGCCGGAAAACAAGAAAACACTGCAAGATATTTTAAAATATCACGTGGTCGCTAGTGAAGTAATGGCCAGTGATTTGCTAGAGCAAATCAAAAGTAACGATGGTACTTTTACATTCAGTACTGTAGCCGGTGCAGAAATATCTGCAATGGTAGTTGACGGCAAAGTCATGTTGAAAGACGGTACTGGAAACACTGCTGAAGTTGTACAAACCGATATTGATGCGTCAAACGGTGTTGTTCATGTGATTGATGCTGTGGTAATGGCCGAGTAATTTTACCTTTAATAATTATACTAAAAAAGTTCAGTCAATTTTGATTGGACTTTTTTTATGTAAAATTTTGGAAGTGAAAATCTAAACAATTCTTGAATCTGAGTTAGATTTCTAATAGAATTATTGACTTAAACGCTTAACAAATATATTTATATACTGATATTCAATTACTTAAAAATAAATTCCTTCCTTGTGAGCCTTTGTGCATACCTTTGTGGTTCCCTGCCTTTGTCGGTGGTCATTGAGCCCAGCCGAAATGCAGACAGGTCTGTGGTAAAGCTAATTTATACTTAAAAATATAGATTAATACGTT
>CAYMXD010000372.1:0-2042 GCA_964394095.1 uncultured Mesohalobacter sp.
GTAACAACACATTGGTCTGATAGGTTTTTACCTTATGAACAAAGTGAGTTCTAAAGCCAGGATTCTTGATGTCACGTCGCACACTAAAATAAGCTTTGCCTCCAAACTTTAGAAGCCGAGAAACTTCAAACAGAACTTTAGCCTGTTCTTTATTTTTTAAAACATTTAGGACATAATGGCAAATGATGGTGTCAAATTGTTTTTGTGGATAGTCTGGTTGGTAGTGTGGATCGTAACCCACTACGTTCAAGCCTTTATCTTTCAACTCTTCCACATCTTTCCCAAACCCACAACCAAAATCTAAAATTTCAGCCTGTAATAAATCTCTTTCCAATAATATACGAGTTGGAAAGGACATTTTTTCTCTTTCTTTGGCGGTGCGGTGTGAGTATTTGTTTTCTTGCATTATTCTAAAAATTCGAAGCCGTTGTTATTGGCAGCAGAAATTTGAGGCTCTATGGTATCTATAAGCTTTTGGTATTTAAAATCTTTAGGTGAATTATAATATTTAAAAATGGTAATATATTCATCACGAAACCTTTTTTTCAGCCTACTATCAAGTAAACTTAAAGCATCTTTTTGGATATTAAAAAAACCATCAAAATGCTCTTCAAGAACAGGAAGTTTATTGTTTTTAGAACTATTAAACCCTGAAAGTATAGGAACAAGATTCCAAATTAAATCGTGAGAGACCCAAGAATATGGTACAAAATGATCTAATTCATAATTTGATTTATTGAGTTTTTCACCGGTAAATATACATCTAACACCTTTCTTTTCATCAAGATATATATTCCAGAAATTTTTCCTTTGGTATGTCAATGGATTTCTTTTTGCTTGTTTTATGAGTTTATTTACCACATCTTGGATTAATGGGTTTTTACTTTGAACAAACAATGCCAGGTTCCAATAGGTATATTCTTTTAGTATTCTGGTATTTAAGGTAATGTAAGAAAACCAATTTTCATTGATGGTAATATATTTTTTGTCAAGTTTATAAATTGAATAGTAGTCATTAGCATTAGATTGTAAATAGATTCCTTTCTTTTTCAAACCTCTAAACCAAGGACTCAAAAACCAGTGCGGTACATTTTTATCTAAATGAAATAAATTTTTAGTTATTTCTTTATCAGTTGATTTATAGAGAAAATTATAAATTTTAGATTTATCCTCACTTTCAGCTAAATCGGTATTATTTACGAGGGTTTTTATAATTTCTGCAATTTTATCCTGCGTACCAAAAGATATTTTAAAGTAATTGATAGGATACCATGCGTTGGCTATCATTCTTGAAAAAATACGTGCTTTTTCGATTTTATTCCTACCTTGTTCAATCTCTTCTATTATGCCTAAAAACCAGTAAAATTTATAAGTCGCAGAAGTATTATTAAATATACTTGCTAATGTACTATTGTTGATTTCTGAAGAAAATGGTAATTGATTCATACCATAAAATTAATCATTTCCCCCAAACCCATCAAACCTAACAAGGAATTATTATCCTTCAAGTTTCAATAAAACCTGTATAAAAAACCCAATTGTCTTTACACGTTTTAAAAATGTGTAAAGATTTCCGGTGTTGTTTTACCTATTTTACTTAGCCTTAATGAAGTGGTTGTTGGCTTTTAGATATTACTTTTGAAACCATAAAATTATCGCTTATCGTGGGCAATCATCTTATGAATCTTGATTTAAAGATTTAAGAACAGTAGGGTTAACATAATAATTTGCACGGCCTATCTTAAATTTTTGCAAGTGTCCGTCTGATGCCAATTGGTTTAAGTAAGTCGCTGCTGTAACTCGACTTACCCCAAGTTCTTTCTCTAAAAATTCAATCTTTGTATAAGGTTGCTTAAAAAGGTGGTTGAGTAAATCCTGACTGTAAAACTTATAATTACTTCTTAATACAATTTTAAAACTTGCCATAGCGTCTTTAATATTCCTTACCATATCTAAGGTTTCTTTTGAGGTTTGTGTTATAGCAGTTACCATAAATACAATATAATCTTCCCAGTTATTTTTATCTCTTACTTCTTGTAATA
>CAYMXD010000372.1:2052-3248 GCA_964394095.1 uncultured Mesohalobacter sp.
CGGATCTAATAAATTGTATTGTATAAGGTATAAAATGTTTAATATCCTACCTGTTCTACCATTACCATCATAAAAAGGGTGAATACTTTCAAATTGAAAGTGAAAAACAGCCAATTTAATAAGATGATCTACATTTAATTTTTCATCCTCATTAATATAACGTTCAAGATTAGCCATGAGGTCTTGGATATCTTTAAAATTCTGAGGAGGTGTATATACTACTTCTCCTGTTCTTTGATTTTTTAGATTGGTTCCAGAGACTTTTCTAAAACCAGCTGTGTTCTTCTCTAGTATTTCTTGTATTTGTTTGATGTGGTTTAAGCTTAGACAATTATACTGTTTTACAAGTTCATAGCCTTTTTTCATCGCAGAGACATAATTTTGAACCTCTTTAGCCTGACTGGATGTAATATTTTCAACTTCTATACTTGCTTTGTAAACTTCGTCATGCGTAGTAACAACATTTTCAATTTCACTACTATCTTTAGCTTCCTGTATAGCCAAAGTATTTATTAAAATATCTTGCCTTGGTATAGACTGTGCAACACCCTTTAGCTCCGCAAGAGCACGGTGAGCTTCCGGTAGAATTTTCAAAACTTTGAGTGTTTCTAATTCTACATGGTATGGCAAAGGTTTTGGAGACCAACTCATTTTTAGAGGCTAAAATTTATATGATAAAAGAATTGAAAAATCTTTACACGTTACAAATATATGTATAAAAAACCCGATTTTCTTTACACGTTTTAAAAATGTGTAAAGATTTTCAGTTTTGCTTTACATAGTATGTCTTTTAGCTATAAGTCTTAAGCGGTTAAATAAAATAGGTTTATCAATGACTCCTTGCTAAGGTGTTGAACCTGTTTCAATAGAGCCTCCGCTTCCTAAAATAAGCCCCAAAAAAGTTATTTGTCTCTAGGGTGAACAACCTTTCGGGTCTAATAATGGGTGCCAGCATTCAGGGGTTGTTTTAGATATCCATTAAAAACTGATGACAACCAAATCATCTTGGCAAAGGAAAAGCCTTTATTTATGCACAGGTTTAATTTACAGGATAAAAGCTAGGATAGCAAAGCCATTGAAAAGCAGATTAAAGCCTTTTTAAAGTAAGTACTGATTGTATTTTTTTTTAAATTTTAGTCTGATAACTTTTATTTAAAACTCACAGGTCATGCTTGTCCGCCTTTGGAAAAATGACC
>CAYMXD010000373.1:0-3244 GCA_964394095.1 uncultured Mesohalobacter sp.
AAATATTTTAAACCAGTTTGATGCCACCAACGAAGAAAAAGATAAAGCTATAGAATATTTTAAAACCCACACCGCTACCCATAGTCAGGTGGTGGATTTTATCACCTCAATCCGAACCTAATGCGAGTGGGAGAATTTTACAGCCGTGGCAAACTCCTCCTCACCGGAGAATACGTGGTTTTGGATGGCGCCGAAGCCCTCGCCTTGCCTTGTAAACTCGGGCAGTCTTTAAGTGTAAAAAAAAGTTCAGGTAAGGAATACACCTGGACGAGCTATTTGAATAAGGGAACGCTATGGCAGAACGTGAATTTCAGTTTAGAAGACATTTTAGAAAACAAGTTTGAAACCGATTTTGAAAAACGATTGTTTCAGATTTTGAAGATGGTTTACGATTTAAAACCGAATGCTTTTGAAGAGGTTTATGACTTCACCACTCAATTGGAGTTCGACAAAGATTGGGGATTGGGATCCTCCTCTACTTTAATTCATAATATCGCCGAATGGGCAAGTATTGATGCATACGAGTTGTTGAACAAAACCTTTGGCGGGAGCGGATACGATATTGCGGCAGCGTCTAAACAATCTCCTTTCATTTATAAACGTTTAGACGGAAAGATCTATACTGAAGCTGTTGAAATATCTGAATCCATAAAACCACATTTGTTTTTTGTGTACCTTAACCAAAAACAGAATAGCCGAAAAGCCATAAAAAACTACCGCAAAATTAATCAAGCTAAACGCTCTGATGCTATAATAAAAATAAACGAAATTACTCATAATATGATCAAAGTAAAGGATTTAAACAGCTTTGAAACTTTACTAGAGTCTCATGAAAATCTAATTTCAGAATTATTAAATGTCACAAAGGTTCATGAAGATAAATTTAAAGATTACAAAGCCGGTATTGTAAAAAGTCTTGGCGCTTGGGGAGGGGATTTTGTTTTGGTTACTGCCGGGAACAAAAAAGATATAAGCTTTTTCAAGGAAAAGAATTACAATGTAATTTTTAATTATAATGATTTGGTTTTTTAAGAAGTTAGTATTTCATATAATTCTGACGGGCATTTTATAGGTTTTCTGCTATCGGCAGACGTAAACACCAAAGTGACTTGCGCTTCAACAGCCAATTCATCTTTAGGATTGTATAATTTATAATCAAATCTTATTCTTACACCATACATTTCTCCTAGCTTAACAACCACCTTCACCTGTTCTCCAAACTTTAGCGGTCTTTTATAATCGATATTAATATTATATACGGGGAGCATGATGCCCTGCGCTTCTAATTTTGCATAATCAATTCCCTTTTTTTCAAGCCATTCTATCCGTGCTTGTTCTAAATATAGCAAGTAATTAGCGTGGTGTACAATACCCATTTGGTCGGTTTCTGCATATCTAATTTTGTATAAAAACTCCATTTTTGAAATTTAATAAAGAATAATTCCTTAAATTTATAAACGTTTTTGTATAGGTAAAAAAAACTTAAAATTCAATAGCAAATATATTTTTTTATGAATGTATTTGTTCACATATTTGCCATATCAAAATAGGGTGACTTTTCGATCCTAAAACTGTAAATTTAGAATAAATTATGAACAAAACTGCGGAATCAGTGTGGGAAAATTGTATGTCTTTTATAGAAGACAACATCACACCGCAAGCTTATAAAACTTGGTTTGAACCCATTAAAGCGGTAAAGCTTACTGATAACGCCTTGAGCATTCAAGTGCCCTCAAAATTTTTTTACGAATGGCTGGAAGAACACTACGTCAAATTACTTCGGGTTGCGCTCAATAAAACATTAGGCAATGATGCCCGACTTATTTATGTGATAAGAATGGAAAACAGCAGAGATAAAAAATCTGCATTCACAGAAAAAATCCCCAGCTCCCAAAGGAGTAAGGTCAATTCACAAAATGTGAGTATGGCTTTAAACACCAAAAGTCCTGAACTTAAAAATCCTTTTGTCATTCCAGGCATAAGAAATCTGAAAATCGATTCTCAGTTAAATTCCCATTATAATTTTGATAATTTTTTAGAAGGTCAGGCTAACAGATTGGCCCGCTCTGCGGCAAAGGCTGTTGCTGCTAAGCCAGGTGGTACATCTTTTAATCCATTGCTTGTTTTTGGAGGTGTAGGTTTGGGAAAAACGCATTTAGCTCACGCCATTGGTGTAGATGTTAAAGACAAACACCCCAATAGAACCGTGCTGTATATTTCTGCTGAAAAATTCACGCAACAGTACATTGAGTCGGTTAGAAAAAACACCAGAAACGATTTTATCCATTTTTACCAGATTATCGATGTCCTGATAGTTGATGATATCCAGCTATTATCAGGAAAAAAAGGAACGCAAGACGTATTTTTCCATATTTTTAACCACCTGCATCAAAATGGCAAACAAGTCATTTTAACCAGCGACAAAGCCCCTGTTGACATGCAGGAAATTGAAAAGCGACTACTGTCTCGTTTTAAATGGGGATTGTCTGCAGAACTGCTTAAACCTGACTTTGAAACCCGTAAGAAAATTATCGCTAACAAATTGTATGAAGACGGGGTTGAAATTTCTGAAGACATCGTGAACTACGTCGCCAAAAACATTAAAACCAATGTGAGAGAACTAGAAGGCGCTATCATTTCTTTAATTGCACATTCCTCGTTTAACAAAGAAGATGTTGACCTCTCTCTTGCTAAAAAGATCGTAGAAAATTACGTACATAATTCCAAAAAAGAAGTCTCAATTGACGAAATTCAAAAAGTGGTGAGCAGTTATTTTCAAATGGATGTAGATACTTTACAATCCAAAACCCGAAAACGACATATTGTTCAGGCACGGCAGATTGCTATGTTTTTTGCCAAAAAAATGACTAAAGCTTCTCTGGCCAGTATTGGTAAGCAAATTGGGCAAAGAGATCATGCTACGGTCTTACACGCTTGTAAAACTGTAAATAATTTAACTTCAACAGACAAACAGTTCAAAAAATTTGTAGAAGACTTAGATAAACGATTAGCTGAATAGTAAGATGAAAACCAAAATTCTCATGGTATGTTTAGGCAACATCTGCCGCTCACCCCTTGCCGAAGGCATATTGAAATCTAAAATAGATCCTGATAAAATTCACGTAGAATCGGCCGGCACCGGCGATTGGCATATTGGTCAGCTTCCGGATAAACGCTCTGTTAAAGTCGCTAAGGAACACAACCTGGACATTACAGACCAACGCGGCAGGCAATTCAACACCTC
>CAYMXD010000374.1:0-2651 GCA_964394095.1 uncultured Mesohalobacter sp.
GATTCGAAAATATTTAAAGTATCTAAAGCTTCATCAATGTGTTGAGCCTCAACAAAAGGGTATTCAATTTGAACTAAAGCTAGAGCTTGATAAGCTTTTAGTTGGTTTTGCAGCACAAAATCTATGGTTGCATTTAGTTTAATATCAAATGCTGCTAATTTAGCCGGACGTTCTAAGATGGCCAGGCGTTTATCATTTTTATACTTGCCGTAAAGATATTCCAGTATTGCTTTATCTGAGGTGGTGACTACAATATGATTAATGTTTTGAGCCTTAAGACAACTTTCTATCCTGTAGTCTAAAACCGTTTTTCCTTTATACTTAAACAAAGGCCAACTTTCTCCTTTAAAAATCCTGTTTCTCACCGGTATAATGGCCAGTGTATCGAGTGAATCTAAATATCTATCAGCGAACTTTCTCTTAATTTGCCTTCTGGTTTCTAGAATTTTATGATGATCTGTTGTTAAATTTGTGTTGTGCTGTCTGTAAGAAAACAGGGGCCGGCTGATGTTGGTTATTTTATGAAATTTGATAAATTTTATCCATAAATCAAATCCATCCTGGCACGAAAAGGATTCATCGTAGCCACCCAACTGTCGCAGAAAATCTAATCTTATCATGGTACAAGCCCCATGAGCGGGCTGATCGTATAATGTTACCTCATCATCAAAAAAGTGACGCCTGTGTGAACCTACGCGATGACCTTGCTCGTCTATGTAGTAATAGTCCGGGAAAATAAGACCTAACTGCCGGTCGCTTTCCATAATAGAAACCATAATGCCTAAAGCTTCCGGCTGAAAATAATCATCGGCATCTAACCTTATGATATATTTTCCCTTAGCATGATGTATGGCGACATTATTAGTGGCATTTAAACCTTTATTTTGTTGAAATATCACCTGAATTTTGGGGTGGTCTTCAAATTCTTTGATGACTTCTCTGCTGTTATCGGTAGAGCCATCATCTATGATTATAAGTTCAAAATTTTGAAAGGTTTGAGACAATACACTAGATATAGCCTGCTTTATAAAAGCAGCGTAATTGTGCGAGGTAATATATACGCTAACTAAAGGGTTCAAAATAATTTAAATCTTAACGGATATAACTCCAATCCAATTTTTGATGTTTTGCCAGGTCGATTTTAGCTGTTCTCCCGATTAATTTATCATAATCTCTTGCATCAATACCATGACAAGGTCTTAGTGCTGTTAAATTAGAACTATTTAAGGTTTCGCCTTTTTTTATGTCTCTAAGCGGATATAAAGCGCGTCTAAAAGACAGGTGATGCCCATTATCTATTTCTATAGGCAAGGGGTTTTTTTCATACGAGCCTTGTATCTCTTTTATGCTGTTTATTTTATCTTTTAACTGAAGAACTTCGCTACAGGTTAATGAGACTTTGTGGTCTCTAAAAGATTTATTTTGTCTTGAATCTGTAAAGTGAAATTCCAGAATTTCTGCACCCATAGCAACAGCGGCCTCCAGTGCAGTTGTACCTTCCGTGTGATCTGAATAGCCAATAGGGTGATTGAACAGCTCCTTAAACCTACTCATAACTGACAAGTTTGCATCACTATTGGCAATAGGATACATACTGGTGCATTGTAAAATGGAGAGGTTTTCATATTCTTTATAGAAATCGTCAATGCGTTCGATGTACTCAATTGTTTGTTGAACTTCTTTTTCTGCCGCCAAACCGGTTGACAATACCATGGGTTTTCGTTTTAGTGATGTTGCTTTTAACACCGGATAGGCCGTCAGGTCTCCGCTGCCTATTTTGTAAAACGACATGTAGGTATCTATCCATTCCAGAGCATCTACATCCCAAACGGAAGCTGAATAATCTTTTCCCGCATCTATGACTTTTTTAGCGAGCTGAATATGCTGTTCGTTTGTGAGTTCAAACTTTTTGAAGTGCTGATTTCGCTGCGGACTTTCAACAGATGACACTAAGGTATCACCTGTGTAAATTTGAAACTTTATGGCATCAGCGCCAGATGCTATGGCCAACTCTGTCAATTTCAGAGCATAGTCAAAATCGCCTTCGTGATTTCCGCCTATTTCGGCAATTAGATATGGCAAAGATTTTTTATGAAACACCTTTATTCTCTGTTTTAATGCTGTAGTAATCCTTGTACCATTCCACAAACTCATCCACACCAATTTGAATGTCGGTGTTAGGTTTATAGTTGTAATCTTTTTCTAAAGCCGTGGTATCGGCCCAGGTTTGTTCTACATCGCCGGGTTGCATGGGCAACATTTGCTTTTCTGCCCTCTTTCCTGTAGATTGTTCTATAGCTTCAATAAAATCTAATAATTTTACCGGACTTCCATTTCCGATATTATATAAACTGTATTTCTTATCATCAGGTTGATCTTGTAAAATTGTTTTTACAACGCCTTCAACAATGTCGTCTATATAGGTGAAATCTCTCGACAAATTTCCTTCATTAAACACTTTTATCGGTCTATCGTTCAAAATAGCATCCGTAAACAAAAACATGGCCATATCCGGCCTTCCCCATGGGCCATAGACTGTAAAAAATCTCAATCCTACAGTCTGAATATTATAAAGATGACTATACGTATAAGCCATCAGCTCGTTACTCTTTTTTGTAGCGGCGTACAGACTAATGGGGTAGTCCACATTA
>CAYMXD010000374.1:2661-3239 GCA_964394095.1 uncultured Mesohalobacter sp.
AGCATACAAACTTATGGGATGATCTACAGCATCAGAGGTTTCAAAAGGTACTTTTTCATTTAAGCCATAAACACTTGAACTTGAGGCGTAAACCAATTTTTTAATCTGGTGATGTCTTATACACTCCAATAAATTTACAAATCCAACCACATTAGCATCTACATAAGCCTTGGGATTTTCCAGACTATAACGCACCCCTGCTTGTGCCGCCAGATTACAGACACAATCAAAAGATTCATTTTTAAATAAATCAGTCAGACCGTCTTTATCAATTAGATCTAATTTAATAAACTTAAAACGTTCATTGTAAATGCTGCTTTCTGTAATTTCTCCATCTTTGCAACTATAAATACCAAGTAACCTGAGTCTATCTAGCTTAAGGCTTACCTGGTAATAATCGTTATTATTGTCTAAACCAATGACACTATGCCCTAATTCTAATAGTGCTTTACAAAGATAAAAGCCTATAAAACCCGAGGCTCCTGTGACTAATATGGTTTTTTGTTTGTTCATTTACTCTAAGTATCGAGGTTTTTGTTTCTTGTTTTTTGTTTCTTGTTTCTTGTTTCTGGTTTCTT
>CAYMXD010000375.1:0-3229 GCA_964394095.1 uncultured Mesohalobacter sp.
ACTGTGTGAATTTGCAGTCTAAAACCAGTTTGATTCCGATAAGCCTTTTTTTTTCAATCAAAACAAATTTGAATACAAAAAAATATTAGAGCATCTCGGCGTCGTAAGTCATATTAGGTCGTGTTTCCTATAAATATATGACGCGTCCCGGGTCAATCCATTATTTGTAAAATAAATAATTTAATGCTTTCAAATGATCTCAACTATGAGAAGTTTGCAACTTCGTAACCTCATCACATGTGCATAGCTAGAAACTTTGAAGAGCAAAGGATTTAAGGCTGAAAGCTTTAGTTTACGGAATTTCATCTTCCCACCAACGAAGTATTTCTGTTTTATAAACTCGCGTCCGTTTTTATTTTTATGAATTTTTCTCTTTTTCATCAATCCTTAATTTTATTTTATTATAAAATGGTCTAGGGCGATGTATGTGATCATCAAAAATGTAATTTCGATTGAAAATTACATACGCTCCGGCACTTCAATCCCTAACAATCTAAAAGCCGTTTTAATGACCTTAGCTGTAGAGGCCGATAACTGCACTCTAAATAACTTTTGAGTTTCATTATTGGCACCTAGAATGCTCAAATTTTGATAAAAAGAATTGAATGCTTTTACTAATTCATAAGTATAGTTGGCCACAATTGCAGGACTGTACTGCTCCGCAGACTGAGCAATAACCAACGGAAACTGATTTAGTATTTTTATAAGGTCGCGTTCTTTCTCCTGTATTTTATAATTTTCTACATTTTCAGTAGTATCGCCATCATATTGTCTTAATATTGATTGTATTCTGGCATAAGTGTATTGAATAAATGGACCAGTATTACCCTGAAAATCAACAGACTCCTGTGGATCGAAAACAATACGTTTTTTAGGGTCTACCTTTAGAATGAAATACTTCAACGCTCCTAAACCGATTGTGTTATAGAGTTCTTGTTTCTTGTCTTCTTCATAAGCATCAATCTTTCCGTGTTCGTCTGAGATTTCTTTAGCCGTAAGCTTCATGTCTTCCATTAAATCATCGGCATCTACAACCGTTCCTTCACGGCTTTTCATTTTACCACTTGGCAGGTCCACCATGCCGTAACTCAAATGAAACAGGTTTTTAGCCCAGTGATAGCCGAGTTTTTCAAGAATTAAGAATAAAACTTTAAAATGATAATCCTGCTCGTTTCCAACGGTGTAAATCATACGGTCTATACCAAAATCTTCAACACGTTTAACCGCGGTTCCTATATCCTGAGTCATATAAACGGCCGTACCGTCGGCTCGTAGAACAATTTTTTCGTCTAAGCCGTCATCACTTAAATCTATCCAGACGCTGCCGTCCGGTTTTTTATAAAATACGCCGTCCTGAAGACCTTTTTTAATGATGTCCTTACCTAAAAGGTAGGTCTCGCTTTCGTAATAATTTTTATCAAAATTGACTCCCATGCGCTTGTAGGTTTCATCAAAGCCTTCATAAACCCAAGAATTCATTGTTTTCCATAAGGCCACTACCCTTTCATCGCCGGCTTCCCAGCGTTTTAACATGTCCTGAGCATCAAGCAAAATTGGAGCTTTGGCTTTGGCTTCGTCTTTTGGTATGCCTTTAGCTTCCAGTTCCTGAACTTCCTTTTTATAAGCAATATCAAAACGCACGTAATATTTACCGACAAGATGGTCTGGCTTCATTCCGGTAGATTCCGGGGTTTCTTCATGTCCAAATTTTTGCCAGGCCAGCATAGATTTGCAGATATGTATTCCCCTGTCGTTTATGATTTGAGTTTTAAATACTTCATAACCGGCAAAATCTAAAATCTGAGCGACCGCATATCCTAATGTGATGTTCCGCATATGACCTAGATGCAAAGGCTTGTTGGTGTTGGGTGAAGAAAATTCAACCATTACCTTCTGTTTATTTGCTTTGTGTTGACCAAAAGACCTATCGGTATGAATCTCATTCAATATAGAAACCAAATAAGCATCTGTCAACTCAATGTTTAAAAACCCTTTAATGACATTAAAATCGCTGATGTGTTCAACATGTGTTTTTAAATACTCGCCTATGGCCTGAGCTAATTTAGCCGGGTTGGTTTTAATGTATTTTAGTAGCGGAAAAACAACTAAAGTAATATCCCCTTTAAATTCTTTTCGGGTTTGTTGAAATTCGAAATTTTCAACTTTAGTTTGGTGTGTGTCGTTGAGAAAATCTTGTATATGTTGGCTTAGATTTTGTTCTAATTGCATAATTTAAATTTACAAGCGCAAATATAATCTAAAAAACAGAGCCTGAATTGATGATGTTTTTTGAATTTGGTTATATTTAAAAAAAATATGCATGTTACTTAATGTATCTTACAATCGTCCTAAAATAAAAAGACAAATCGATGAAAGTGTCGGGAAATCATTTTCACTGGTAGAACGTATAAAATTAGGTGGAATAGGCTCCGGCAAATTGGTCATAAATTCTGCAAGTCAGCAAATTCACAACCTTTTAATCTTAGACAGCTACACCAACGTGTGTAGTTTAGAAATAAGACCACAGGGGGTTATTTTAAATTTTAGATCAATTTTAGAAACTTATGCGCTTGTGATTCCATACCATAAGTTACATATCTATAAGGGCGAATCTGAACAATACTCCATCTTTATGGACAGTTATTTTGTAAAAGTGAAAGCCGACCAGAAGCGCATCCATCAATTTATGCGAAAAGTCTTAGACCATAAACTTTCAGTCACCGGGCAGGGTGATGAGGAGTATTATAGTTAATTTGGCAATTTGAAAATTTGAAAATTCGGTAATGTGGTAATGTAATAATGTGGAAATTTAGCAATGTAGCAATGTGGCTATTTAACAATTTGGTAATTTGAAGATTTGAAGATTTGAGAATTTGAAGATTTGAAGATTTGAGAATTTGAAGATTTGAAGATTTGAGAATTTTCTAATGTAGCAATGAATCAATGTAATAATGTAACAATTTAATAATTTAATAATTTGAAGATTTGAAAATTTGATGATTTGAAGATTTGGCAATTTTCTAATGTAGCAATGAATCAATGTAATAATGTAACAATTTAATAATTTGAAGATTTGGTAATATTTTAATTTAACAATTTAGCAATGTTACAATGTGATGATTTGGTAATTTGAAGATTTGGAAACCTTTTGGCTTTTAGCTTTAAACTCATAAACTTATAACCCTATAACCTTTAAACTCATAACCCCATAAACTTAACAAATGAAACT
>CAYMXD010000376.1:0-3213 GCA_964394095.1 uncultured Mesohalobacter sp.
ATATTGATGTAGAAGGCATCGATCTCTAATTCGTTGGCAGATTTAATTCTTCCAGAGGTGTTGCCAAAAGTCGTAGTCGCCTTTATGGTAACATTACTTTTAGGGCCATTTGCAGGATCGTTTGAATCTGCAATATCATTAGTGCTATCATCCTCTGAACAGGAAAATAAACTGATAGCTAAACTCAACACAAATAATTTACTTAGAATTTTCATAGGGTTTTTATTTTTTTGTTTCTACTTACTTCTTAAACAATTCAAAAACGAATCACCCTACTTTTTTTAAAAAATATATTTTAATTCTAAAATCCCAACAACATTCAATGAGAAGGTCTGAATTATAAAGCCCAGTAGAATTTTTAAATCAAATAGTTGTCTTCGATGTCGCTGGTATCTTCATTGAATGATTTCAATTGCTTCATCCAATAGGCAAAAAACACCACACCGATAAGAAGAAACACAAAATTTAAACCATTTGCCGCTAACCAAGATTCCGGTTGGAGGTCTCTTCTTAAGATATTAAAAGGGATAAATAAATAATCTTGAAATAAAGAGGCGATGCCTTCAAAAAAATCTTTCATGTCTTAGAGGATTATAATTACCTTGCAAAAATAATCATTTGACTGATATGGTCGCCAATTTTTTTAAACAATCTAAGCCAATAGTATTTTTAATCTTAGGAATAATTCTAAGCTTATTATTTTATTTAAAAGTAATACTAAACCGAGAATTTGTTGCAAACACCGAAAATATTGTAGTGGTTTTCCTTAATCACATTATACTTGTGTCAACTTTTATATTATTCGAATTATCTATTAAGCGCTATGAGATTCAAAAAGGGCACAGTTTAGTAAGCTTATTTTTTGTGTTATTTACTGGTCTTATAGCACCGGGTATTAGTTTTAATTATGAGTTTCTGGGGTTTTTGATTTTAAGTCTTGGAGTTATCAGGTTATTAGCAATTACTGAAAGTACAGAAAAAAACTTACGTATATATGAAGCTGTTTTGCTCATCACAATAGCAAGTCTTTTTTACAAGCCTTTTATATTGTGTTTATTGTTAGTGCTTGTTGGCAGTTTGCTTTTTTGCAGACCTCAATGGCGATATTTTGTAATTCCCTTTTTTAGTATTAGCACTGTTGTCATTTTTGTAGAAAGTTACTTTCTGTTTAGATATGATTCTGTTGCAGAATTAAAGGTTTTTATTCCAAAAATAGAATACTCAATTGAGGAATATTATTCAAAACTGAATCCAATTTTGACTATATTCTGGCTAATTTCAAGTTTAATTTGTATTTATCAGATTTTTAGCGTAAAGCGTATCCGATCTTTATACCATAGAAATATGGCCAGCTTTTTTTTAATATTTTTAGTTTTAGCTGCTTTGTCTGTGGGTTTTAAATCCTCGACGATTTCTGGTTTATGGGTAATGTCAATTTGGCCACTATGTATTTATTTAGGTGATTTTATTTCAAGGATAAAGAAACGCCTTTGGTTGCAAATTGCTTTTTGGTCTTTTGTTATAGTTCCAATTTCGATTTATATTTTGTCTTTATAAATACTACAATAAAATTAACCTAAGCCCACGTCTAAAGTCATCATCACAATAAAGCCACCAATGAAGCCTAATGTAGCAATATCTGTATTTTTTTCAAGCTGAGATTCCGGAATCACTTCTTCCACCACCACAAAAATCATCGCTCCGGCAGCAAAACATAAAGCGTAGGGCAGAATAGGTTCGAAGGTTAATACCGCCCAAGCGCCAAGTACAGCAGCAAAAGGTTCTACAATAGCAGAAAGTTGCCCGTAATTAAAGCTTTTCCAACGGCTTTTGCCTAAGCCTCTTAAAGGCATGGCCACGGCAAAGCCTTCAGGAAAATTCTGAATACCAATACCTAAAGCTAAAGCAACAGCACCACCAATGGTTGCCCCTTCAATCCCAGCTGAAACCCCACCAAATAGTACGCCTATAGCTAAACCTTCAGGTATGTTATGCAGTGTAATTGCTAAGGTAAGCAGTACCGATTTATGCCAGGGGGTTTTTATACCTTCCTTCTCACTTTCTCTAAAATTAACGTGCAGATGTGGTAAAACTTTATCTAAGGCAAAAATAAAAAGCGCACCTCCTAAGAAGCCTACGGCGGCAGGTATGACTCTTATAAACCCCTTGCCTTCACTCATTTCTATTCCAGGCGCCAATAAACTCCAGAAACTGGCAGCAATCATTACTCCGCCGGTAAAGCCTAACATGCCGTCAAAAAAGACGCGGTACATTTTTTTAAACAAAAACACCAGTGAAGCTCCCAAAGCCGTTAATCCCCAAGTAAACAAGGTTGCAAGCAGTGCCGCAAGTATAGGGTCAAGTTTTTCAAAATAATTAATGATAGATTCCATAGGTTCTAAGAATGTGTTTTGATATATAAATTACTGGCTATTTGCTCCGAAATCCTCAGCGAAGTCTTGTCGAAAGCTATTAACATAGAACGATCAAAAGTTTCCTTGTCTATTATTTTAATGGCTTTGCCTAGGGCTATACCTTGTTTGTCTAAATAATTTAAAAAGTTTGAAGATGAATCTTTTACCCCAATACAAATTCCGCTTTCACCAACTTCTAAATCGGATAATACCACCTTATTGGCAACCGTAAACTCACCATCTCTGTTTGGAATAGGGTCACCATGTGGGTCTCTTTTGGGATAATCTAAAAACGCATCCAGTTTATCGGTTAACTTTTCAGACTGAATGTGCTCCAGTTGTTCAGCAATCTCATGGACTTCATCCCAGTTGAAATCAAGTTTTTCTACCAAAAACACCTCCCATAATCGATGTTTACGAATCACTTTCAATGCCGTAGCTTCCCCTTCTGAACTTAAAGTTACGCCCTGATACTTTTTGTAATCTACAAGGTTTTTTTCTGAGAGTTTCTTTAGCATGTCGGTCACTGAAGAGGCTTTGGTGTTCAAAAACGCAGACAACTCATTTGTGGTTACACTCTTTTGCTGAGCTCCATACAAATGATAAATTGCCTTAAGATAATTTTCTTCTGAAAGACTGAGCATGAAATAATTTTTACGCAAAAATAAATAAATATTTAGACTTGCCTAATTTAACTTCAGTTAAAGCTGTAATTGATTTATTATAAGTTAAGTATTAGTAAAAAATAATAGATACTATGAAATAATGAGACTGAATTCAAACCCGGTTACTTCGATAC
>CAYMXD010000377.1:0-270 GCA_964394095.1 uncultured Mesohalobacter sp.
GATGTTGATGTCCAACAACATAAGATCTGGTTGATGTTCATTAAACAGTTCAATGGCATGCGTATAATTATCTGCAATACCTGCGATATCGTAACCTTTATGTTTTAATCTTTCAGATATATCTCTGGCTACTAAGCGCTCGTCTTCTACTATTAGAATTTTAAATTGTTGTTCTATCATTTTATCAGGTTAATTACAAAAGCATTAAAAGGGAAATTTAATTTTAAAGGTCGTCCCATTATTGATGTCTAGCGTTAGCGTTCCCTCTAG
>CAYMXD010000377.1:280-3213 GCA_964394095.1 uncultured Mesohalobacter sp.
TATTAATTCTTTACCGTAACCACTACTGTCGTTCCACATTTTTGCATCTATGCCTACACCGTTATCGGCTATAGATACCGACGCCTGAGTAGACTGTTTGGTAAAGGAAATCATCAGTTTTGGATGTTTTATCGTATTGTAGGCATACTTAAAGGCATTGGTAATCAATTCGTTGAGGATGATGCTGAGTGGTATGGCCTTGTCAACATCCAATAGCTCTTCTTCTACTTTTATTTGTAAGTCAAAATTATCTTTGTCGTAACCATAGGCTTGCATCAAACTTTCAGCTATATCAGTAATAAATTCTTTGATATTCACTTGTGTAATGGCATCTTGAATATACAATTTTTGGTGAATTAAACTCATGGCTTCAATACGGTGTTGTCCTTCCTGTATAGCATCTTTAGCTTCCTGATCCTTTATTCGAAACGATTGCAAACTGAGTAAACTAGATACAATTTGAAGGTTATTTTTTACACGATGGTGCAGTTCTTTCATCAAAAGCTTAATTTGTTGTGCGGCGGCTACTTCATTTTTATTGTATTCAATTTTTTCTTCAAGCCTAAGATTGCGTTCTTTTTCTATTTCATTCATTGCTTCGATGGCTTGTTTATCTAATTTAGCTGTGCTTAATTCATCTTTTATTAAGTTTACTTTTGCTACCAATGCAATAGCAAACGTAATGGTGATACTCAATAAGGCCAAGTTGGGTAGGATGCGCGACTCTATATTGTTTGATGAGAAAAGTAAAGAAACCACCAGAGCTAACATTAAAATTATAGGAATAAAAAGCGCCTTTAAAAAATAGGGTGATTCCGGCGTTTTTTTGGCGTAGCATTTAAATGCTGTGACAAGTATAAAAGTGATAATGAATAGAAAGATTATATTACTTAAAATGGCGACTTGTGCTGAATTAGAATTTATCCAATTCAAATATCCTGAACTAAAATGAAGTGCTTGTGTTGTAAAAAAGAAAATCAAAACATATTTTAAAAATGTATTCCATTTTGGGAAGTTTTTTTCTAACTCAAGATATTTCTTAGTAAAAAGTAAAAAACCAGCAATGACTAAAGTTGAACCAACGATAGTGTACACGTAATCATCTTCTACATATATCAAAGAATGATCAGTATTAATAGTTGCATGAATAATTTTTGATGATATAAAAAAATGCATAAAAAAGTTTATTCCAGTGATGTAAATAAAGCCACCAAAAAGAATGATGAGATAGTAGAGGTAAACGACTTCTCGAATTAAAATGTACCAATACAAATTATACACTAAAAAGGCTAAGACAATGGCTACAGTAATTAACCACCAATAAAAATCGTTTTCTCGGTTGGCTTTAGTAGTGCTATTGTTTTGAAAGTAAATGGTTGTTTTAAGTTCATTATCTGACTGGTTAATTTCACTTACGTTTACTTTTACTTTTACATAAAAAGTAGTTGGTTCTTCTGCTTTAAAAATACAAGAAGTGTAATTGGGGATAGATAAATCAGCAATTAGGTTACCACCTCGTAGAGATTGCCATGTATTGCTATTTTCATCAAAATAAAATAATTCTGTATCAAAGGTTGGTGTAGTCCAAATGTTAAATCTTTGGTCATAAGCAAAGCTGTTGACTACCTTGCATTTAACCCAATAATGGGTAATGTTCTTAACAGATATCGTTGTTTGTTTTGTGAATTCTAAATCCGGATTAGTTAAGATGTCTTCAAAACTATAATCCTTATCAATTAGCACTGCAACCGTATCCAGCTTTGAGAATTGGTCTGTTTCAATATAATGGTCAACTTGTGCGCAAACAATAAAAGGGACAAAAAGGAAGCTTATAAAAAGTATAGCAGAAAAGCGCATAGTTTGAAGATTAATGTTTGTCAAAAATAATCTTAAAAAACTAAAAAATTAATACGTTCACCACATAATACCGTCGTTTGTCACATTAATTTGTGGGGTGCTCTAATTAAAAATAAATTTGTCTAAATATTAACAATAAAACATTAAATCATGAAAAAGCTTATTTTACCATTATTAGTCTTATTTATTTTAGCATCCTGTTCAAGCGATGATGATAATGCGACACAACAAGTTATCGAGCCATTAGTTATTACCAAAGCAGATTATGAAACCAATTATAGTCCAGGAGGAGACCTTTTTACTCTTTTTGCTACAGATCCTGCAAATGTTAGTATTCCTATCCCTGGAGAAGACCAAATCTGGGATTTTAGTGAACTAGATGAGTTGGCTTCAGGTGTTTTTGGAGGTTCAGATTTTATAGTTCCGTCTGACCCTGCATTTCCTACTGCAACCTATGCTGAAGAAATTTCAGGATTTTATTTCATTAGTGGTGTAGAAAGTAATGATTATGACGGATTCAGGTTTTATGAATTGAATGACAATGGTCTTTTTGGATTAGGATTAGCCCAGAACCAACCTGCTGTTTTAAATGTTGAAGCTATTGGTGCAGTGATAAATTATGAAGCACAAACCAGACCATATACAGGAACTCCAAAATTACCTAATGTTCTTTTACCAGTTGAATTTGGAGATACTTCAACTACAACAAATGGTATTGAAGATACCTCAAGTTTTACAGTGAATGCTCCGGCTTTTGGTTTAAATAATACGCCCGGTCAAACCGTAAATACTTATGATGTCACACAAGAGGTGATTGCCAGTGGTACAGCAAATTTTAAAGGGATTGGTGAAAAAAGGGTTTTGGTCACCAAAAGTGTAACCACGACTACCATCAATTATTTTTTAGGGGGTGCACCTGCACCGGCAGCTTTACTATCGACACTTGGTGTTACTGATGGAGCCACTAGCACAGAAACTACATACCGATTTATTGCAGAAGATTTAGGATCTGGTGGTTTTATTGATGTCGATGAATCCGGTACCATCACAGGTGCCAGATTTAGAAAACAATAAAA
>CAYMXD010000378.1:0-348 GCA_964394095.1 uncultured Mesohalobacter sp.
GGTAAAATAGTGTCGAATTTTATTTTAGCCTCGAGTTCGCCTTTCCACATTACATTTTTCATTGCAGATATTGATTTAACCTTATGTTGATTAGGCTCATTTAATGCACATGAATATATTAGAACAAATAAAAAAGCAATACAGTAATTTTTCATTGAAAATGGTATTATATATTAAAACTCAATTTTTTTAATCTTCCTTATTCTTTGCGCATTTAAACCGCATAGAAATACCAATCCGGCTAAGCTACTCATAATAAGAGTAATACTTAAACCATAATCTATCATTAAACCAACGAGCAGAGGTCCAAGAGCAGTGCTAAAAACCATGAACATCGTAAACAGACTC
>CAYMXD010000378.1:358-3211 GCA_964394095.1 uncultured Mesohalobacter sp.
ACTCCTTATGGTTCCTAATTTTTTTACACCATAGACTTCTGCCAGCACCGCTGTTTTTATTGTTCCTGACATTCCTACGGTGACACCCATTAAAATCAAGAAAATTAAGGCTCCAATTATACTATTTATAAAAGCGAACGCCAATAATCCTAAAACAATGGGGAATAAATAAAATCTAAACAATGTTTTAGCTGAAAACTTATCGACCCAAACCCCGCCAAATAAAGAGAACAGTAATCTAGTGATGGCATAAGCTGTAAAAAAACCGGCATAAAGCGTAGTTGACCATTCCTTTTGTTCTACAAACACATATTGGTAAAATATTACTGCAGTTACCGTAAAACTTATGACAATACTGGTGGGCATAATAATCATAAAACGTTTATCTTTTACGATGTCAATAAAATCTTTGTAAATGCTTTTAGAACTAGGTTTAAACTGATTGAGTTGACTGTTGAAATGGCTTAAATCTGTAAACCAAAGTCTAATCAGGTATAGCAACAATAATACACCACTGCCAATCATAGCTGTTCGCCAGTCAAAATAGGCGATAATACTTACAATGAGTAAGGGTAGAATAGCTTCACCTATTGAAAATCCTAAGGTTGAAAAACTAATGGCTTTACCGCGGTCTTTATCGAAATACTTAGATAAAATGGTGAAGCTGATGTGGCTAAGCATACCCTGACCACATAAACGCATGCCAACCAAAGCTAAAAATAAAAACCCTAATTGATAAGAAAAACCTAATAAGATACAGCAGGAGGCTAAGGTAAGTATTGTAAAAAAGGTGACTTTTTTAACTGAAATATGATCTACAGTATGACCAATACTTAACATAATTACAGAAGATATCACGGTACATCCGGCATAAATCGCTCCAAAACCACCTTCGGTTATCCCAAAGTCTTTTACAATGTGTATTACATACAGAGATATGAGGTAAGTTTGTCCAAAACTAGAAAGAAAAGTTAATACCCATCCGTAGCTTAAAGGCTTTAGATTATTTTTAATGAATTTTAAAAATTGAAGCATACCCGGAATTAGTTTTGCAAAATTAGGGAATTAAAATCTTACTTATTATAAGGAATAGTTAAGGGGAGTTTTTACAAAATTTAAAAATTAACTCAAAAATCAGTTTTAAGTGCATTGGATTATCCATTTAGTTGGGATAGGTATAGATATTTCTGATCCACTATTTATTGGTATTGAGTAAACTTTAGTTGTAAATTCGCTAGATGGGAGAGTTTGATATCAAGTCGATTCAAATCCAAACACTGGTTGTCAACATGTATTTGAAGACACTTATGATGGCTTTAAGTACATTAAAAAATTCCTTTAGGTCAATTTTGTGTTTGTTATACCCTGATATTATGAACTTTGAAAGAAAATCTAGCTCATATTTTAATACAGGCGTAGCTCTTCTCCCATGGGTTTAGATTTGTATTACCTTTATATTTTTGGTTTTTAGTACACGTAAAAAACTAAGTTTTTAAAAATTCCTTGATTTTTTGTGCATTGCTCGCCTGAGACTTGCGAAATCAAGGGAAATAAGGCTCCTACCTAAGTCGTGACGTGGTTAAACTGATTTTCAGAAAATCAAATTTAGTAGTGTAGTAAAAGAGAGGATTAATCTTAAATTTATATAAAATTGTTACATTAAGGTGCATTTTCAAGATGAAGTCCGTACATGTCAACGCCTAATCGAGTTGCATAAAAAAAACACTGGGAAATGGCAGTGTACCCCATAGATAACTATGGTTTTACCTTACCTAGTAGCTGTATAGATGAATATAAAACGATTTTTAAGTTGTTTGATGAGGTTTGCTAGAGAAGGTTAATTTGTTTTTGACATTACTTTTGGTTAAATCCAAAATAAATACAGCCCTAAATAAATAAAACCTTGTTAAATTTGAGATTTTGACAAAAAATGGCAGACACAAAAACAATTTTACACGAATATTTCAATCACTACTTTTCCGACAATTCATGGGAAAAGGTGAGTTCGCAGGTAGATTTGTTGGTGAAGTTGGTAGAATTTTTTAGACCAAAAAAACTCAATCAAGACCTAAAAGTTTCGTTAAATCCACTCATCGAACTTTTAAAAAACAATTCTTCAATTCGGGAAAATTTTGCGGTTTACATTCGTAGTTTACTAAAAGAAAAAGTGTTTCATACCATCATCAGCGATGCGGGCATCCCCGTTGAAACGGATTTTTTATATGAAATAAAAGAAAAATTATTCGACAAGTTTTTGCCTAAGCAACCAGAAGAAAACAATCTGGAATACATCCTGAATCAAGTTTTTTATAAGTCCACCGACCCAGAATGGATAGAAGAAATCGACCCCGGGGAATTCAGAATTTTATTTACCCTTCTTGAGTTAAAACCTTTTCACACTTCCATTGAAGTTACCTCTCCCTTATCTGAATTGCTTTTTGCGTTAGAAGTTATGACCCTTCGTCTTTGTGGAAACGCTTTGGAAGCCAAGGTCATGAAAATGGTGCCTGAATACAATAATTTAAAAAGTCCATTTGTAGCTTTTCAAAACGATTTGAGCCTTATTGAAAAACGGATATTAAAAGATGAAAATCACTACCTTCATCCGGATGATGAAGACTTTAAACATCTATTTGTTTTACTTCAACAATGCAAAGATTATGTGAACCAAGCCTTTAAAAACAGTAAAAAATTTGGTATTTCATTACGGGTAAATCAAACTTTAGTACGTATCAAAAGGCAACTGATTCGCCTAGAAGTTACTTTGCCCTTCCTAGCAGCCAACGATGAAAATGACTTGAAGGAAAACACCATAAACCTTGGAAAACGACTCATTAAGCACAATTGCTACAA
>CAYMXD010000379.1:0-3209 GCA_964394095.1 uncultured Mesohalobacter sp.
TTCCGAATAGTTCTGTATTTTAAACTTTTAGGTACCCTGCTCCTTATTATAGGCAGTATAAAAAACTATCGCTCAACCTAATTTTTTTAATTTTTAAAACAATTAAATTCAATAATTCACAAAAAGATAAACCTGTAAAATAGTTTATCAAGTAATTTTTTACTAAAATGCAATACCAATGATTATAAAATAAACAAATGTACTTTTACTTTTTTAACAGAACCTATTTAATATTAGGTCTTGCAATATCTCTACTTTGTCATAGTTGTGGTGCCTATCATAAAAAAAGCGTTAGCTTAGATACTGCTGCATCACAATCAAAAAAAGTGAAAGTCCAGACAAAAAATGGTCATACCTATAAATTGAGAAAAATATTATATGAAGCTAATACCTATTACGGGATTAGAAAATCTGGTGAAAAAATTATTCTAAAAGAAAATCAAATTGAAAAAGTTAGATTATTTAATACGCAAAAGGCCATTATTTTAGACGTTCTTCTTGTTGGCACTATAGTCTTGAATGTGCTTTTAGTTTTATTAATTCAAGATATTGCAAAAGGCGTAGCAGGTCTAAGTACTCCATAAATTCAGATTAATTACAGTACAAGCTTTAAATTAAATCGACTCCGGATAAAATATTTCATAAAATGAGACTGCAAAAAACTAAGCCTTTTATCGGTTTCAATTCAATATCTATCCGCCTAAGTCAATAAAGCATCTATGAGACTCTTAAACAATCATTTTATCATATTGATATGAAAAAATCAACTAAATTTTTACTTAAGAGCTTTGTGCCTACTTGGTGTTCCTTTCTGGTTTAGCTTAATGTTGAAGTTAATCTAAATAATCAGTCTATTTTAAACATAGACAATCAAAGTATTAATTCATGCAAAGTTTGCAAAGAAAAAACGCAAAGTCACTCAAATTATTGATAAAAAAATATGTAACTTCTCATGCTTTGCGAATAGCTTATTGGTCTTTGCGTGAAAAATATATGCAAAATGTTGATGATGAATTATTCAAGTGTAGTATTTAAAAATGCTTTAGTATAATAATCTATTCAATAGAATTCTAAAAATACAGGGCATCTCATCAATTCTTGTAAATAGGATGGTTATAATTTTTCCTGTATTTTTGAATGTCTTTAATTCTTATAAAAAACAAGCATGAAACAGTCTCACAGCCACTGGATGCAAAAAGCCATTGCACAAGCCAAACTCGGGCAAACGCCTTTTGGAGCGGTGATTGTAAAATCTGATGAGGAATACGTACTTGCTTATAATACAACGTCCAAAGATGGTCCTCAGGCCCATGCCGAGATGAATGCCATTAAAGGCCTCGAGCTATTGAAATCCTATCAGGCTAAAGACTTAAAATTGTACACCACGGTAGAACCTTGTCCGATGTGCATGTCGGCTCTAGTCTGGGCAGGCATCGGCCATTTGATTTACGGCGCTAATATTGATGATGCGGCGCAATTTGGGCATCAAATCCACATCAGTAGTCAGGACATCGCCGATAAGGCCTGGTATGCTATAGACATCACGCCGGAAGTTGAGCGACAGGCTTGCATAAATTTGTTTGAACTTTAAGATAAAACAACTCAATATTGATAAATAGGTCAATCGACTTCTTAAACTTAAATATACATGTTGACATCCGAATAGTCTTATCAGTCATCAAAACAAGAGGTTAATCATGTTTGTGTAAGAATTCAAAAAAATTCAATTATTTATTATAGTTTTGGCATTCCTAAGTCAACTTAATGAGGAACTTTAGAAATAAGTATTTTGATATTTCAAAACCCGTTTTTATACCGGTAGCGATTATCACCTTTTTATTTGTTAGTCTTACCATTATTTTTAACGAAAAAGCCGAAGCTGGTTTTTCAGGATTTCAGGCGTACATGTCCGATAATTTTGGTTGGGTGATTTCATTGGGAATCAATTATTTCTTGATTTTTGTCCTCTATTTGGCTTTCAGTAAATTTGGTAAAATTAGGATAGGAGGGAAGAAGGCTAAACCAGCTTTTAGCAAGTTTTCTTGGGTAGCCATGTTATTTTCAGCAGGCATGGGGATAGGTCTGGTGTATTTTAGTGTGGCAGAACCCATGTTGCATTTTAACAATCCTATGGTTGAAGGGGCTTCAGAAGTCGAAAAATCCCGTTTAGCCATGCGTAATACTTTTTTTCACTACGGATTTCACGTATGGGGAATTTACATGTTACTCGGGATTGCCTTGGCGTATTTTACCTTTAATAAACAGACGTCTCTATCTCTAAAATCTACTTTGATACCTCTATTTGGTCAACGTATGAATGCTTGGCCGGGCTATCTCATTGATGTTATTGCGGTTTTAGCCACACTTTTTGGACTGGCTACCTCCTTGGGTTTTGGAGCCATGCAGTTTAGTACCGGATTATCTGAATATTTTGCCCTTGAAAACTCAAATACTCTGCAAGTTGTTTCCATCATCGGTATTACTCTAATTGCGACGATTTCAGTTGTAACGGGTTTAAATAAAGGCCTGAAATACTTAAGCAATGCGAATATTATCATTGCACTAGTTGTATTTTTCTTTGTCTTAATTTTGGGGAGCACAGTTCGTTTGGTTGATGGTTTTGTAGAAAGTTTAGGCACTTACTTAACTGAATTTGTTGAATTGAGCTTTTATCGAAACCAATACGGAACCTCTGATGATTGGTTTAAGGCTTGGTCGATGTTCTATTGGGTATGGTGGATTTCTTGGTCGCCCTTTGTTGGTACCTTTGTAGCTCGGATTTCTAAGGGAAGAACCATTAGAGAGATTGCGATTTATGGATTAATTGTACCTTCTATTTTTTCATTTTTATGGATGTCTGTTCTAGGAGGCACGGCCTTAAATTTGCAACTAGACGGCGGTTTGGATTTGGCTTCTATAGTCGCCCAAGACAGTTCTATGGGACTTTTTAAAATGCTGGAAACTTTGCCATTTTATGAAATCACCGCATTTATATGCATTATTTTAGTAGGCACTTTTTTCATTACCTCATCAGACAGTGGATCTTTGGTTGTTGACCTAATGACATCTGGCGGTAAATTGAATGCCCCCAAAGGACAAAAAGTATTTTGGGCTTTTATGGAAGGAGCTATTGCCATTGCTTTATTAGTAGGAGGTGGTTTAACTGCACTTCAATCAGCTTCTATTTCAACAGGCTTTCCTTTTGCAAT
>CAYMXD010000380.1:0-3186 GCA_964394095.1 uncultured Mesohalobacter sp.
GACGCGCTGGATTCAAAATCCAGTTCTTTCGGGAGTGCGGGTTCGATTCCCGCCTTGAGTACTAAAAGCTGAATGGAAACATTTGGCTTTTTTTATACTATATTGTCAATTCCCTTGTATCCTAATCCATAAATCTTTCAACAGCTTTTTGCCATCCCTAGGATTTTTTTCAACTTCTGTAAAAGTCACACGTTTGTTTTTATCTACATCTATTCTATATTGAAACACAAAATCCTGTGAGCCTTTCTCTAGATTTAAAAGTCCAAACCTCAAATCATTGTAATATAATTTACCATCTCTTTCCACGATGCTGAACCAGCCTTTTGAAATTTTAATCATGCGTTTCACCTTTTTATCTTCAATTAAATTTCCAAGCAGATGATGGTTTTTAGGATAGATTTCAAATTCTATGGGTTGGGTATCAAAAAAAGAATAGTCGCCAAGCAGATAATAGTCTTTTGTTTTGATGTTGGCATTCCATAAAACCGTGTTCAGTGCAGAAGGTCTAGCGTCAATATCTTCGTAGTTGATGTTTTGATTTTGCAGGGCAGTTTCAAAAGTTTGTGTCGCCGATGTTTTTAGTAGAAAAGTCAAAGCCAGATATGCTGTGCTCAATCCAAGCCCCATCCAATTATAAAAGCGTCTTTTGTAGGTGGTTCTTTTTTGAAACATCGTTATAATAACAAAGATTAAAAAAGGCAAAGTATATATGGGGTCAATAACAAAGATAGTTTTAAATGCCAGTCTTACATCTACTGGCCAGAACAGTTGTGTGCCCCATGTGGTATGTGCATCTAAGATAGGATGCGTTATAAACACCCAAAAGAAAAACCAAGCCCAAGCTTTTTTGTTTTTATAAGTTTCATAGCGGGTAACCAACCAACTGAAGACAGGAGCCATAATTACAGAAAATACCACCGAATGCGTAAATCCACGATGTATTTCTAAGGCTGTTATCGTGTCTGTAAAATGCGAGGCTAAAACATCAAGGTCGGGAATTGTGCCGGCAATAGCCCCGTAAAGCATAGCTTTATTGCCTATTTTCCTGCCTAATACCGCTTCGCCAACACTGGCTCCAAGAACAATTTGAGTAAGTGAATCCATTTTAATTGCAAAAATAGTCTTTGAAGTGAGTTAACATCAGTTTAAACCAATAAAAAAACCATCCCAAATATTGAGATGGTTGTAATCTATAAATAAAGATGTAATTATTCGACTTCTACTTCTTCCGTATTGTCAATAAGGATTTGGCCTCTGTAGTAAAGCTTACCTTCATGCCAATGTGCTCTGTGGTACAAATGTGCTTCACCTGTAGTAGGATCTGTTGCAATTTGAGGCATTTCTGCCTTAATGTGCGTTCTTCTTTTGTCTCTACGTGTTTTGGAGGTTTTTCTCTTTGGATGTGCCATAACTCAGTCTTTAAGTAGTTTTTTTAATTTATCCCAACGTGGGTCAGTTTCTTTATTTTCAATATTTTCTTCTCGGTCAATACTATGATGATTTAATTTTTCTAAAATTTCAGAATCTAATGTCCCGTCTTCTACACCAGGATGTACTTTCTTTGATGGTAGTGCTAAAACTACACATTCATAAATGTATTGTTCAATCTGAAATTCATTCTGACCAGCAGGAATAATGCTTAACTTTTCATCAACTTCCTTATAGTCTTCACCAAATTTTACAACTAAGGACAATGCATTTTCAATGGGCAAATCAAAATTTTCGAGCGTTACGTCACATTCAACTCTAACTTTTCCCTGAATATGAATATCAAATTCAAGATGAGTATTTTTCTTAACCAAAAGAACATTAGCATGAATTTGTGATTCTTTAAATTCCTGATAATCAAATTCATCAAAGAACGTATTGTCAATATAATAGTCAAATTGATGCTCTCCAAGTTTTAGGCCAGTATATTTTATGGCATAATTCTCAAATTTCGTCTCCATCACATCATTTTTGAGCCTGCAAATATAAAAAATATTTGGAAACAATAAGCTGTTTAAAATTAAAATTTATTTTAGAATTTTTTGGTATTTAGCGGGTTTTCAGTCAACTCCTTATACTCCTCTCGATTTTTATAAATTTTGATAGCTTCATGAATGGCTTTTATAAATGAGCTGGGATTAGCTTGGTTTTTTCCGGCGATGTCAAAGCCCGTGCCATGGTCTGGTGAAGTTCTGATGTAATTCAAGCCTGCGGTAAAATTCACGCCTTCTCCAAAAGATAGGGTTTTAAAAGGAATTAGCCCCTGATCATGATAAGCCGCTATTATGGCATCAAAGTTTTTGTAATTTTTTGTACCAAAAAAACTATCGGCAGCATAAGGGCCAAAAACATACTGCCCTTTCTGATTGATTTCAGTTAATGTTGGTCTAATCACTTCATCGTCTTCTTTCCCAATAACGCCGTCATCTCCTGTGTGGGGATTTATGCCCATTACAGCTATTTTAGGGACGCTTATTTTAAAGTCTTGTTGCAAAGACTCTTTTATGGTTTTAATTTTTCGTTTAATCAGTTCGGGGGTGATACGACTAGATATGTCTTTTAGTGGAACATGGTCTGTAAATAAGCCTACTTTGATGCTTTCAGAGACCATAAACATCAGCGCATTACCACCGAGTTCCTCCTCTAAAAAGTCTGTATGTCCAGGGAAGTTAAAGTCTTCTGCCTGAATATTATTTTTGTGAATTGGGGCCGTGACTAAGACATCAACTTGTTCAGCCTTAAGAGCATTTGTTGCAGCACGTAAAGATTTAATGGCAAACGCACCAGCAGCTTTGTGTTCCATTCCAAATTCTATCTTTGGGTTATTTCTCCAGGTGTTAACCACATTTATTTTACCGGGGATAACTTTTTCAGCGTTTGATATACCTTGCAATTTCAGTTTAAGCTTAAAATGTCTTTTCAGGAAAGACAACATTTTGGTATGCGCAAAAATAACAGGCGTACAAAATTCAAGCATTCGACTGTCTTCAAAAGTTTTGAGAACAATTTCCGGACCAATTCCGTTAATATCTCCAATGCTAATTCCAACTATGGGTAAGTTGTGGTTTTTTCTTTCTTTCGGCATAATTAATTTAAGTTTTAGCTAAATAAATCTAATAATTTGCACTACAACGAGCAAACGGATTTTTTTCAGCTAAATTTGCAATACAAAGATAGTTAAATAAATCTGCAATATGT
>CAYMXD010000381.1:0-3173 GCA_964394095.1 uncultured Mesohalobacter sp.
ATAAGTCAATTGAAAATTAAAAAATCAATTTACAAATTAAATTTTATGAGTAAATCAAAATTAGAGTACATTTGGTTGGATGGTTATAAACCTACCCAAAACATGAGAAGTAAGACTAAAATTGAAGATGATTTTAGTGGCAAACTTGAAGATTGCCCAATCTGGTCTTTTGACGGAAGTTCAACGCGGCAAGCCACAGGAGACGATTCGGATTGTTTGCTTAAACCTGTTGCCATATATCCAGACCCTGATAGAAAGGATGGATATCTGGTCATGACCGAAGTTTTAAACGCTGATGGCACGCCACACGAATCCAATGCCCGAGCAAGTATTGAAGATGAAGACAACGATTTTTGGTTTGGGTTTGAACAGGAGTATTTTATTATGGACAAGAAAACCCAGCTACCATTGGGTTTTCCTCCCGGAGGTTATCCTGCACCACAAGGCTTGTATTATTGTTCTGTAGGTGGTAGAAATACACATGGTAGAAGTTTTGTGGAAGAACACGCCGATTTATGTATTGCTGCTGGCCTTAATTTTGAGGGGATAAATCAGGAAGTAGCTTCAGGCCAATGGGAATTTCAATTATTTGCTAAAGGCGCCAAAAAAGCAGGTGACGAGATTTGGGTAGCGCGTTATTTATTAGACAGGCTTACAGAAAAATATGGCTATTATATTGAATATCATCCTAAACCATTAGGCAAAGACCTGGATTGGAACGGTTCTGGTATGCATGCCAATTTCTCCAATACCACACTTAGAACTTGTGGTAGCCGAGACGTTTATGAAAAAATATGCGAAGCCTTTAGGCCTGTCGTAAAAGAGCACATAGAAGTATATGGCGAATTTAATGATATGCGCCTAACCGGCGATCACGAAACAGCTTCTATCGATGAGTTTACTTATGGTATTTCAGATAGAGGGGCTTCTATTCGTATTCCAATTATTACAGTAGAAAAAGGCTGGAAAGGCTGGTTAGAGGATAGAAGACCATCTTCTAACGGTGATCCCTACAAAATTGCAGGTCGTATTGTAAAGACTGTAAAAAGTGCTGAGGTATCATAAAAGCCATCATTACAGTTAAAATTTTTAGATTAAACGACAATAACTACACTAAAAACTAAAAGCCTGCTCTCCAAAGAAAGCAGGCTTTTGCTATAAACACTATCTTATTTATACAACTTCTTGTAATATTCATCGGCCATTCGTGCGCTGGTAAATTCAGGAAAAACATCATCCATAGCCTTAAAAACGATTTTTTGCCAGTCTTTTGGCTTATCGTAATACATAGGAATGACGGTTTCTTCAAGGAGTTTATAAAGATTTTCAGCATCCATTCGATCCTGATCCCAAACCGGCATGTTGTGGTCTAATTCCGGTAAAACAAAACTGTTTTTACCATTGTTTTCAAACTCAGGAATCCAACCATCGTTTATAGTGACATTTACAGAGCCATTCATTGCAGCGGTCATGCCGCTCGTACCTGAAGCTTCTCTGGTAATTCGTGGTGTGTTCAGCCAAACATCAGAACCGCATTTTAACTGTTTTGATAATTCCAGCTCATAACCGGTTAAGACGGCTAAGTTTTCATGTTGTTTTGAAACATTCACCAAATTATTGAACACATCTATGGCGTAATAATCATAAGGATAGGGTTTGCCTGCCCAGATGATTTGGAGTGGATAGTTTTCATTATGAATTAATTTTAAAAACCGCTCAAAATCATGAAATAGCAAGTCTGCACGTTTGTATCCTGCAAAACGCCTGGCCCAAACAACAGTCAAGACGTTAGGATCAAATGTTTTGCCGGTTTGATTGAAGACTTCTTCAAATAATTTTTTCTTTAGCGCTTTTTTTCGACGTTTATAGGTTGCCGGATTTTTCTTTTCCCAGGCTTTCTTTATACTCTTATCCTGCCAATATTTGGCATTTTGGGAGTTAGTGATAGGAATGATTTCTGAAACACCATCAAAGTCATTCCACATGTTTTTGGATACTACAGCATGTAGTTTTGACACAGCATTGGTTTTCTTCGCCATACGTAAAGCAGAAACCGTATAATTGATATTAAAATCGTTTACAGCTTCTTTTTCCAATTCATGCTGTGACAAATGTTTGCCAAAAAACCCACAGCGGTTCAAGTGCATAGCGTCTCGTTCTTCGTTTCCGGCCTTTTCAGGGGTGTGGGTAGTAAAGACCATTTGATCTTTGTTTACGCCTTGATCTTTTAAATAATAAAAAGCCGGTAATCCGTGACCTTCATTGAGATGATAAATATCTGCGCCACCCAGCGCTTCAACAACTTTGGCGCCACCAATACCCAAAACAATGCTTTGAGACACACGAGTAACTTCGTTGGCATCATACAAATGATTGGTAATGGTACGCGACAAATGGTCATTTCCATCTACATCTGTGCTCAAAAGATAAATCGGCACAGTTCCGAATATTTCAGGTTTAAGCACATAAGCTCTAACCTTAACCTGTGGGTTTTGGTGAAGTTTGATTTCCACTTCTATACCGGTGTCTTCCAGAAAATCAAAATGTTTTTCATTAAATTCGGCTTTCATGGTTTGGTCGTCGTTTCGGCCTTGGTCGTAGTAGCCGTATTTCCAAAGCATGCCAATGCCAATGACATTTTGCTTTAATTCCAAAGCAGACCGCATATGCGATCCTGCCAGAAAGCCTAAGCCTCCTGAATAAATATTTAGAGCCTGATCTATGCCAAACTCCATGCTAAAATAGGCGGTTTTCTTAGAATAAGCCTTCGCTGGTTTATAAGGATGATACCAGGTGCTGTATTTACTTTTTTTCATAGGTTTTGTAAAAAATTTTTTTGTAAAAATCGTTTTTTAATTTCAAATACTAAAATAGTTTTTTAACATCTTTTGATTGATATTTAACTTGAGTATTCCATTAATGATGTGTTTGAAACTACTTATTAAAAAAATAAAATCACATGCATTCGAAAATTTTGACATTAAACCGCTAGGCTATAAGACCTAAGAACAAAACATTTATTTATAACTGAAGTTTCGGAGCTAATAAGTTATATATTTATATGTTTCAATATCAATGTTTTACTGTCAGGTCGATCCTGCCTTTGCCGGTGAGGCAGGCCTGCCTGGTTCGGCAGACAGGCTCGAAGTGACATTAAGGTGTTGATTTATAAT
>CAYMXD010000382.1:0-3171 GCA_964394095.1 uncultured Mesohalobacter sp.
TCTTGAATTAAAACAGAAACGGAACCCGATTTAGAAAAACTCAAATTTGAGGTACGAAAATTCTAGTTTTTCTTAATCGCAACAGGTCGCTAATTCTTTTTCAATGAATTTTACGGGTAAATACTTTCAAATGCTTTTACCACTTAAAAACATCTATGAGATTATAAGTTGAAGTTGAAAATGGGGAAACATCCGGTTAAGCATATAATATATAGTCAAACAACTCCAATGAAAATCAAAAAAACCTGGTTACTCCTCCTATTACCAATTTTAATGTCATTTTAATGCGATGAAGATTTGGTTGAAGACAGGTTTCACACAAATCTTGTAGTTCAAAATGATTCTTCAATGGTTCTTACCTTGGAAATAGTACCCGATAATATTTTTTTATTAGCAATTCAAGACTCTGCTTATATCGATAGTAACTCATCAACTGAAGGATTTATCTTACCTTCTGAATTTGAATTTTTGGAAAGTATAAGATTATACAGTAGTGATGAAGATGACAATCTCATCTTGGTCTATCAACAAAATCCGATAGATGATGAGCTTTGGGTGATCAACGAATCTACAACAAGAGAAGTAGATCATATCCTCAACATCACAGATGAATTGCTCAACAATTGGTTTAAAAGTGATTATCAATAGGCTAAGGATTATTTTGAAGATTTAAAGAAGAGTAATAAAAAAATCTAAATATGCATTAGACTAGAGTTATATTTAATATTATTGCATTGTGAACCATATGAAAATACATATTTCAAGTTTATTGTTAATCATTGCTGTTTCGTATAGCATAGATTTGCATAGCTTATCACATACTTTCGAAAAAAATCATGCTGATGATTCTAATAAGTGTGAACTTTGTATTACAAATCATCAAAAAGACCAGAATTTTTTTATCCTCGAACCAAGTTTTAATGATTTTGATTTAATCCCTTTATTTTCTTTAGAAGGTTTAAGTCAAAAAGTTCAATCAGCACAAACTTCCTACTACAACATTTATTTTATTGGCCAATTCCATAACCGGCCTCCACCATTTACTGTATAATTATCCAATTAAGCACTCGCTTTCCAATCTGATATTAGTTTTATTACAATATCTCCATAATTATATATGTATAAATATTTTTTATTACTGTTTTTTGCTGTTATTTCAAACACTTTTGCACAAGAATGTAACTTGAGCCTTTCAGGTTATGTTATTGATTTGCATGATAATAGTCTTTTAGATAATGCGACTATTAAATTAATAGGCGAAGACAGGTATACATTTTCTAACAATAAAGGCTACTACAGTTTCGATACTCTCTGTAAAGGTGAATATACGATTGAAGTCTCACATATTCAATGCGATACACTAACCAAAACTATAAACCTCAACGAAAAAACTAAGCTTAATTTTAACTTAGAACATCATATGGAAAGTTTAAATGAAGTTCTTATTAAAGGCGAGTTATACAATGTAAGAGAAAGGTCTGCCATTACCGCACAAATTTCTCATGAAACTATAGACCAGTTTAGTAATGCAACCTTAGGAGATGCTATAGCAAGCCTGCCCGGTATTTCTTCTCTAAATACGGGAAACACTATCGTAAAACCGGTTATTCAGGGTTTACATAGTTCCAGAGTCCTTGTTATAAACAATAATGTAAGAATGGAAGACCAGCAATGGGGTGTAGATCACGCCCCAAATATAGATGTAAATTCTGCCGCAAATATAACGGTCATTAAAGGCAGTTCAGCATTAGAATATGGTGGCGATGCTATTGGTGGTGTTATTGTGGCTGAACCTCAAAAAGCCCCGGTTAAGGATACCTTGATGGGTAAAACTATTCTAACTGGAGTAAGCAATGGCCGTGGTGGTAATGTTTCCACAAATCTAATAAAAGCTTATAAAAATGGGTTTTATATGAAAGGTCAGGGCAGTTTTAAACGTATGGGTGATATAGAAGCGCCAGATTATGTTTTATCTAATACCGGAGTGATTGAGCACAACTTTGCCCTATCGACCGGACTCAATAAAATCAATTATGGATTTGATGTGTCTTACGCCATGTTTGATACCGAAATTGGTATTCTAAGAGCTTCACATATTGGTAATGTAGGGGATTTGGTCAATGCTATTAATAGTCAGAAACCTAATTTTATTGAAGATTTTACATACGATTTGGGCACACCAAGACAGGATGTGAACCACCAAACGCTAAAATTTAGTGGATTCAAAAAAATTAGAGATTTTGGTAAACTAGACGTACAATACGCCTATCAGGTTAACAGAAGGAAAGAATTTGACACCAGACGTGGAGACCGTTCCGAGGTCCCTGCATTGGACCTCGAGCTGAAAACACATAATATTTTGGCTAAACTGAAATACGACAAACCCGAAAACTTTTCATCTAAATTCGGCATAGAGTTAAGCTATCAAGATAATTTTGCAAACCCGGATACAGGAGTACGAAGACTTATACCTGATTATGAAATGCTGAAAGCTGGAGCGTTCTGGACCGCCAATTATGAAATGAACCAAAATTGGTTTTTCAATGCCGGAGTCCGCTATGATTTTACACAAATAGATGCTTTAAAGTTCTACCGTCGGAGCAGTTGGGACAATCTTGGTTATCAGGCTGATTTTGCAGATATCATTGTCGAAGACCTGGGAACACAGCTATTGACTAATCCTAAATTTGACTATCATAATTTCTCCGGTAATTTAGGTCTGCAGTACACTAAAAACCAATGGGAATGGAATACCAATCTAGGTACGGCTTCAAGAGCTCCTAATCCATCTGAATTATTTAGCGATGGATTACATCACAGTATTGCCAATATTGAAATTGGAAGTTTGCGAATAAACAGCGAACAATCGTTTAAATTGTCTTCACAGCTTAAGCGTGATGTTGAGTATTGGAGCTTTGACTTTTCCACTTATATCAATTACATCAAGGATTACATTTTGCTAGAACCCGATGGTATACAGCAAACTATTCGCGGTGCTTTTCCTGTTTTTAGATACACGCAGACTGATGCTAGACTCTATGGATTTGATCTTAATATACAATATCTATTTAAAGATAATTTGATAGCTAATTCCAATTTCTCTTATGTAAACGGAGAAGATTTAAGTCGAAACCGATCTTTAATTTACATGCCACCTGCGAACTGGAGAAA
>CAYMXD010000383.1:0-3162 GCA_964394095.1 uncultured Mesohalobacter sp.
CTTCAACTTTGGGCAACATACTTTCTTTAAAATATAATAGCTTGCCTTCATAAACCATCTGACTCAAGAAATCTCTATCTTTGGAAAGCGGCACGAGTTCTTTTGCATATTGCTCTGCTATATCCGGTAAAATTTGATGAGGAGCCTGTAAGGACGAAATATAATCCTGAAACCCCTCATAAAAAACGTGATCTTTGCCTAAATAATTATCTAATGAAATAAAAAGTAGAGAATCATCTAAAATCACTTTGGTTTTATAGTCAACAAACTCTGCCAAGGTGACTACTTTAGGGATAGATTCATCGGGGAAATAATACTTTAAATGTTTGAAAAATAATTTGATGTCCGCTTTATGTTCAGAAAAATCTGAAAAAGATTGACGGACTTCATGTTCAATTTCTTTTTGCAAAGTGTCCGTCATTTTTAATTTCCATAAGCTATCCGGTATGTTGTTTTGGAACATAAATGGATAATTTGCTTTAATAGTTTCAAAATCCTTGGGTTTAGCTTTTTCAAAAATACTATCAAATCTCACGATATCCATCTGAATATCAATACGCGCTATCTCGGGTTTGATGTCGTCCGTGTTTTTACAGGATTGTAAAACACACAGGCAGGACAATAGAATTACAAATGATATTTTTTTCATAAATGCATGAACTCGTATGGAATAATCTATGATTTTAACTACTTTTAGTTTTAAATTCGCAAATATACTTAAATTAAAACGCATGAAAACACAAGCTATTATTAATCATATCGTAAATTGGCTAAAAGATTATGCTAAAGAAAGTCATCAAAATGGTTTTGTTGTTGGTGTTTCCGGCGGAATAGATTCAGCCTTAACCTCAACGCTTTGTGCAAAAACCGGTCTTGAAGTGCTTTGTCTGGAAATGCCTATACATCAGTCTGAAAATCAGGTTTCAAGAGCATTAAACCATATTGAATGGCTAAAAAGTAAATATCCCAATGTCCGTATGACGCAGGTCAATTTAACGCCTGTTTTTGAAAGCCTACTGGAAGCCTTACCAAAGGTAGACGACGACGAATCTCGATTAATGTCATTAGCCAACACCCGCGCCAGATTGCGAATGACGTCTTTGTACTATTTTGCAGCCCTTGAAGGTTTGCTGGTAGCAGGGACGGGAAATAAAGTTGAAGATTTCGGCGTAGGCTTTTATACAAAATACGGCGATGGCGGTGTAGATATCAGTCCCATAGCCGATTTAATGAAAACTGAAGTTTACGAACTTGCCAAAGCTTTGGGCGTTAATGATGATATCCTCACCGCACCACCAACCGACGGCTTATGGGGCGACAGCCGAACCGACGAAGACCAAATAGGCGCCTCCTACCCCGAATTGGAATGGGCGATGCAAATGAAAGATGCCGGCAAAACAGCCACCGATTTTAAAGACAGAGAAAAAGAAGTTTTTGACATTTTCATGGACTATAACACCAAAAACCAACATAAAATGCAACCGATTCCGGTGTGTGAGATTCCTGAGAATTTGCTGTGATGGAAAGGTTTGGGGTTGAAGAATCTCATAAACTAACATATCATTTATGATATTCGCTATTAAGGTTATATTTTAAACAAAAATCATGTATAAAGCTTATATTTTTTTTATCGTATTTCTACTTTCGTATACAACGAAAGTAATAGCACAACAAAATCTTACATATATTAAAGCCGGATATTTATACGATAGTAAAAATAATACACTACTTCAAAATAAGCTCATTACCATAAAAGGAACAAAAATTATCTCTGTTAGTGATTTTAAAACTATTCCTAAAAATGCTGAAATAATAGACCTCTCGGATTACACGGTTCTTCCCGGTCTGATAGATGCACATACACACGTGCTATTTTCTCAAGAAGCTAACGAAGATTTTGCGGAACACAGCATCCATACGTTAACAATGGAAAGCGATGCTTTAAGAGTTCTGCGTGGTTCCAAAAGAGCTAAAAGTTATTTAGACCATGGTATAACAAGTATTAAAGACCTTGGTAACTCAGGGTTTTATCTTGATGTAGCGCTTCGAGATGCCATCAATGAAGGAACTGTTGAAGGTCCACGTATTTTTGCTTCAGGCCCTATCTTGTCAGCCATTGGCGGACAAATTTATGGAGTACTACCCGAGCATCAAAACATAATAGATTTAGAATATAGAGTGATAAAAAATCCTCACGATGCCAGAAATGCTGTTCGTGAACACGTCAATCAAAATGTAGATGTAATTAAAATTTGTGCTGATAATCTTCCAAACAAGGCCAATCTAACCGTCGAGGAAATGAAATCCATTGTTGAAACAGCACACACATATAGTTTAAAAGTAACAGCTCATTGTGTTACCAACCAATCTGCATGGAACGCCATCGAAGCTGGTGTTGATGGAATAGAGCATGGGTTTAATTTGGCCGACAGCACTTTGACCAAAATGGCAGAAAAGCAAATTTACCTGGTGCCCACAGAAAATAGTAAAGAGTATATGAACACCTATGTTAAACTGGCCGGTTATAAAGCAAGTGAGGTTGATTGGATTGATAAATATATCAACAAAATGCAAGACAGGTTAAACAAAGCAATTGAAAATGGAGTTCCTATTGTAGCAGGCTCTGATAACTACACCGATATAAAAGTTTCGAGAGGAGAATCTTCATCAGATATGTTTCGGTATTATTTTGAAGCAGGTATGAAACCATTAGAAGTACTTCAATCAAGCACATATATTTCAGCAATACATCTAAATAAGGCAAATGAAATTGGATACATACAACCTCAAGCGAATGCAGATATCATTGCAGTAAAAGGAGATTTAATCACTAATTTTAAGTCGACAATTAAAAATATTGTATTTGTAATGAAAGACGGTAAGGTTTATAAGAAAATAATCAAATAAAATTTTTGTCAACATAAAACAATAAATAATGTAAATAATTTGAACAAATTTTCACAAAGTTCTTTTTTAATATATACCAATACTTGGTATATTTGGATAAACTTTTAAGTTATGGCTAAAAATACATCGATATTATTGGGAGACTACTTTGATAAATTTATTAGCCAACAAATAAAAAAAGGAAAATATTCTTCAGCAAGCGAAGTTGTAAGAGCTGCTTTGAGAATGTTTGAACACGAAGAGTCAAAAAAAATC
>CAYMXD010000384.1:0-3162 GCA_964394095.1 uncultured Mesohalobacter sp.
ATTTCGCTCAATCAATAATATTCGAAAATCGACTTAAACTATATCACATGAAAAAACTAGCAATATTAATTTTCTTTATATCAATAAGTCTTTTTGGCTGTAAAGAACAAAAATACAGCAAAGGATTAAAAATAATGCTTTCTACGGATGAGGCTGTAAAGTCTTCTGTAGAAAACGATGGCAGACTGTTTTTATTTTTTACAAAAAATGGAGACAATGATCCAAGATATCAACTATTTCCTGCTCCGGTAAATGCACCTTATATTTATGCAGTTAACGTATCGGACTTTAATGCTAATGAAAAACTGGAATTGAACGAAAGTATCGATTGGACATCTACCTCTTCGCTTTCATTCAACGATATTCCTAAAGGTGAATATTTTGTGCAAGTCTTATGGGATCAAGACACTATCGAATCTCGAATTAATGCGCCAGGAAATATTTATAGTGAAACTCAGAGTATATCAGTAAACTCTGACTCAAGCATCGAATTAAGTCTCAGTGAGGTTATTCCTGAAAGACAACTTGTAGAACATGATTTAGTGAAAGAAATCAACTTTAAAAGTGACACTTTATCGCATTGGTGGAATAAGCCCATGTTTCTAAAAGCAAGTGTTTTGCTGCCACCTGATTATAATGACACTAAATCTTACCCGATAAGATATAATGTAGCAGGCTATGGCGGTCGGTATACTAGAGTAGAAAGCCTTGTGAACGATGATAAATTTATGAACTGGTGGAATTCGGATGAATCGCCACAGGTCATCAATGTGTTTTTAGACGGCGAAGGTCCTTTTGGTGATTCTTATCAAATGGATTCAGAAAATTCAGGCCCCTACGGCTATTCTCTTATTCATGAACTAATTCCACATATTGAAACTAAATACCGCAACACTTCAACCCCAAAAACACGTTTTGTTGATGGTTGTTCTACCGGAGGCTGGGTATCGCTGGGATTACAGCTTTATTATCCGGACCACTTCAACGGTGTTTTTTCTTACAGTCCGGATGCTGTAGAATTTGAAAATTATCAACTCATAAATATTTACAAAGACAAAAATGCCTATACCAATGAATTTGGTTACGCCCGCCCCCTCTTGAGAAACGTGGACGGTGAACCCATGGTATCTATGGAAAAATTTGTTCGGTTTGAAAATATTCAAGGCCGTTCCAATACTTACCTAGATTCTGGAGATCAGTTTGGCTCGCACACTGCATTATATAGTCCAAAAGGCAAAAATGGTCTGCCTAAACCCCTTTTCGATCCAATATCCGGCGAAATTGACCAAGAAGTTGCAGAACATTGGAAAAAATATGATTTTAAACTATATGCTAAAAAAAACTGGGAGACACTAGGGCCGAAAATTGAAGACAAAATCTACGTTTGGATGGGCGATATGGACCATTTCTACCTCAATATGGCCACAAGAAAATTTGCTGAATTTTTAGACACCACAGAAAACCCAAAATCTAATGCTGTAATAGAATTTGCGCCTATGGAAGGTCACTGCAGTAGATTTAATCATAAATTGGTATTGGAACAGATTCAAAAAAGATTAGAAAAAATAAACTGATTTAGGCATTTTAATAATATTTTTAATATATTGATTATTAGTTTTTTATAGTGAAATTATAAATCTTTGCGTTCTTCGTGCCTCTGTGGTGTGGTGCCATTTACCGAATAAAAGATTATAGAATAAGTGGAATTTCTTCTGTGAGAGTAAGTTAAGGTTTAGTTAGTTCTCTTGAAATTCGATAAAGATAAAATTTGTATTATTTTAGCTAAAAATAATTTTCATGAAATTCTTTAGTTTTACGTTTTTTATCTTTTTATTTAATTTTTCATTTGCTCAGCAGTATACACCCTTATTTGAAAAAACTTTTTCATCTGAAATTGTTACCGTTGAAGACTTAGAACAATTACCTAGCGGTGCTTCATATATTGTAGGAAAAATCAATCCTTTGGTATTTTCTGCTCAGGACATAAAATTCAATTCTTTCTATGGTGATGAGGTCATCTTAAACCAGATTAACATAGAAAAACAAGCTAAGGCTTCAATCTGGGTTGGCAAAATTCAAAACAACAGCTTAGGAAATTCATATTTAAGTATTGTAGATAAAACTGTTTGGGGTAAGATTGAAAATGATGATGGTACTCAAATCATGATTAGACCTTTGTCATCAAACAACAATTTGGTCATTATGTATGGAACTTCAATGGGTTATCAAAATGAAGCTTGTGATGATGAACAGGCTTTGATTATAGACCCACAACCAGATGCTGATCCTACTGTTGAATATACTGAGTTTGACACTATTGACGTGTGTGACCCAGCAACGGTTTGTGGTAACGATGTTGTCGATATACTAATTGTATACAACAATACGGCTAAACTCAATTTAGGGGGGACATCTGCTGCTGCTGAAAGCGCGATAGGGATAGCTGTTGCAGAAATGAATACCATAAATTTAAATAGCGGAAATACTACAAAGGTATTCAATCTAGTTGCTGCGGAAGAGGTAATCTACAGTGAAAGTGGTGATTTTAGTACTGATTTGGGACGCTTAAGACAAGATGATGATGGTTTTATGGATGACGTATTAGATTTGAGAGATCTGTATTATGCCGATGTAGTATCTCTAATATTAGGATCTGGCGGTTGTGGTTTAGGAAATGTGAATATAAACAGCACTCAATATGAATCACAAGCCGGATTTAGTGTATGCAGTTCAAGCTGTATGACCGGCAACAAAACTTTAGCTCATGAGGTAGGTCATAATATGGGCTTCAGACATGACAGATATGCATATGATTCTAACCCAAATATAGTATGTTCAAAGGCCTGGGGCTGGGTTAATCCTAGTGCATTTGGTGGAACTAACAATCAAAAGTGGAGGACTGTCATGGCTTACAACAGCCAGTGTTTTGACCAAGGCTTCAATTGTTTTAGAATAAGCCATTGGTCTAATCCCAGTGTAGATTTCAATTCTGAGCCCACAGGTTCGTTTGCCGGTAATATTGATGAAGCCAACAATTCTAATATTTTAGACAGAGCATTTTGCCAGGTTGGCGATTTTAGAGTAGCCCCAAGCTGTACAGATTGTGAAATCATTCAAAGTTGTGAATCCTACAATAGCAATACAGAACTCGGGCCTGGCAAT
>CAYMXD010000385.1:0-3152 GCA_964394095.1 uncultured Mesohalobacter sp.
AGTTTGGGTCGTCTTCTACTAATAGAATTTTTTTGTTTTCAGTTTCCATATGTTAAGATATTAGTGGTAATTTAATTGTGAATATACTTCCTTTTCCTTTTTCACTTTCAACAGTGATTTCACCGTGGTGATTGTCAACAATTTGTTTTACATACGCCAGGCCTAAACCATGACCTTTTACATTGTGTACATCACCGGTGTGTTCTCTATAAAACTTATCAAAAATATGCTTTTGAACCGTTTTAGACATGCCGTTTCCTTGATCGGCAATATTTAAAATAATAAAGTTTTTTATATTTTCTGTTTGGATATCTATTTTGGGTTCGCCAGAAGAATACTTAATAGCATTATCCAAAATATTTACAACCACATTTGTAAAATGGGAATCGTTGGCAAGAATAGACGATTTTTTAGCTTGAAAGTTTGTTTTAATGTATCCATTTCTGCTTTTTACAATGAGATCTACGTGAGAAATAGCTTGATTTACTATATCATGAAGCTTAAGTCGTTCTTTAGAAATATCAAGTTCATTTCTTTCTAGTTTAGACATGCGTAGAACATTTTCAACCTGAGCGTGCATACGCTTATTTTCGTCTCTTATCATTTTATGATAACGCTGAATCATGTCAGGATGATCGAAAACTTTAGGATTGTTCATAGAATCTAATGCCAAGTTTATTGTAGCTATTGGTGTTTTAAATTCATGGGTCATATTATTGATAAAATCTGTTTTTATCTGAGAAATCTGTCTTTGCTTTATCCATTGTGAAATCGCCGCGGCAAAAGCCAAAACAATAATCAAGGTAAATATTATAGATACTCCGCCCATGAATGCAATAGAGGATAATATTTGAGATTTTTTGTCTGTAAAACTCACATATAATCTATAATCTAAACTATTTTCATTATAATCAAAAATGGGAATACTATATGTAGCATCCTGTCTTAGATTAAAATCTTCTGATGTAATTTTAGTAGGCAAGGAATCGTTGTATATTCCATATTCAAAATGTGAATCAATATTTCTCTTTTTGATTTCGGAAGCGATCAAAGATTTTATTTCATCATTATGTATTCTTGAATGAATTGGAATATTATTGGCCTCATTCACTACATAATCTGTAATTTGAAGACGTTCAAGTTCGCTTAAGTTTTTAATTTTTTCATATCCCTGCTCTATCTTTTGACGTTCACCATCCTTAAATTTATTTCTAACAAGTTTGGTTACTTTTGTGTTGATATACTTTCGAAACTCTACACTATCTTTATTGGCCGGCATAAAAGGTGAAGCCATTTTGTAATCTTCTCTTAAAATGCTGTTGGTGTAAATAAAATAATCTGTGGAATAGTTTTCGTCATCCAATTTAAAGATTTCACTTACTTGGGTTTTTATGGGAAGTAAAGTATCTGAAACGCTTAAAAATTTATAATAATAACTGTCTAATTCACTGTTTTCAATTTTATCAGCAACATTAATCAACACTTCTTTGGCACTAAGTGAAAATTGTTCTGAACTATTCACTACAGAATTTTTAATCCAGTAACCTTGGACTAAAATTATTCCAATAAGTGAGACACTCATTAAAATTACTATAGATTTGAAGTAAGAATATTTCATTTAATTGTAAAAGTAAATTTCAAAAAATTAAAAATCGTAATCATCAAAAATATCCTTTTACAATAGAGTTGCAGATAGGTTTAACCTAATGTTAACATGGTGTTTAATATGTGTTTCATTAACTCTTATTTTGTGTTTTATGTAATATTTTATCATAAATATTATTCACCTTACTTATAGTGTCTTTTATTTTTATATTATCAATAATATAGTCTACTTTATCTTTTTTAAGATTATCGTCCATTTGTCTGTTCATCCTTTTTTTAATGTCACTTTTTGACAAACCACTCCTCTTTATCACTCGATTTATTCGCTCTTCAACCGGAGCTGTAACTAAAATAATTTCATCGAAAAAATCCTGTTGATTGGTCTCAAATATTAGTGCAGATTCATAAATTATAAAAATGGTATTTTGATTGTTTACCCAATTTTCAAAATGATTCCTGACAGCGGGGTGAACAATTCTATTAAGTTTTTCAAGTCTAACTTCGTCATTAAACACTTTTGCAGAAAGGAATTCTTTATTTAATGTCTGATCTTTTGTGTAAGCTTCTTCGCCAAATTCATTTTTTATAGCTTTTACGACTTCTTGGTTTTGGACCATTATCTTTTTAGCCTCTACATCAGCTACATAACAAGGTACTCCTTTTTTTGCAAATAAATTTAATACTGTAGTTTTTCCACTTCCAATACCGCCAGTCAAAGCTATTAAGTATGGTCTCTTCATTGCTTTTGCTTTACTAAATAGTCTACTTTCCTAATATGTAATTTAGGATTAAGAATGTTATCAGGATATTTTATTAATTTTGGTATCATAATCCCGTCTTTTTGATACCTTTTATCATAATCACAAACAACTTTAAAATCTGTACTAGACACATTTTCAAAGGACTGAAGGGCTACCAAAAAAGAAACTTTAGCCTCATTAGGGAATATATTCAATTCTAAGGAATCGGGAATATTTATAGCCTCTATGTCAATCATAAGTGCATTTTCTGAAAATTTTTTAACCGGTAAATAGTACTCCACTTTATCGTAAGAAATTTCAACATTCGAATTAGGCTTAACTAATGGTATTTCACCTCTTAAAGTATCATCTACGTTTTTCAATTCGACTTGCTGTGTCTTAATGCTATTTATTTTTTCCAGATCCTGTTTAGAGCCGGATATCACAACAGAATCTGGAGATAATTTTAATGTATCTATGGTATTATAACCTGATGCAAACCTAAATTTTAAATAAGATTTCACGGGTACTATTTGGGTTTCTTTTCTTTTAAATTCGAATGTTAGAAGCAGTTTATCTAAGGTAATATCTTCAGAGTTGAAATCGTATGTGTTGGCTATGATTTTCTTTAATTGAGAGGCTCCCATTTTTAGCTGAAAGGAGTCAACAGCAAAGTCATTAAAATCTATAGTAAACTTATCAGACGACATATTATATTTCCATAACTTAAAACCATTAGATTTGAGGTTTACGTTTAGGTTTTGTTCTGATGAATCTAAAACGATATGCTTTGGAATATTAGATAAT
>CAYMXD010000386.1:0-1711 GCA_964394095.1 uncultured Mesohalobacter sp.
TGAAGCCTCATAAATAGCGTTGACAAGTTTATGTAAACTTTAAACTAAACTGTTGATAACTCATTTTGGTTAAACATAATTTATTTTTTTCTTTTGTCTTGTCGATGTGAAGCGGAAAGAAAGCCTTTGTGGGGACTTTGGCTTTCTCAGGAATAGCATTCGACCGTCGAAGTAGTTTATTAACTATTTTTGCAACGGTACTTTCCATTTGCGAAGGTACCGTTTTTTTTGGTTTAATACAATAAACTACTTTGATGGAGTTATGCCTCTTTAAAAGTCCCCACACAATGTTATTTCTCAACTTCAAAATCATATAATTTTTGTTTTGGTTTTTGCTCATCATTAAGGGTTTTAATCCATTTTTCAAATCTGGAAGGCGTACGATAGCCTAAAGCTTTTACTGGTCTGATGTGATTTAGAAAATGTTTAATATCCTTTATTGCTCGCTTTAGTGCGCTGTCACTATTTGCTTGAAATATTGATAAGCCGTGTTCTTTGACAATATAGTTCAACTGCTCGGCAATACCATTTTCAAGGCAATTGCCAGCTATGCTCATACGCATACCGAGCTGCTGAAGTGTTGATTTATAAAGTATTGACTTATATTGACTACCAGCATCGGTATGGTGTATTGTACCATAAAGGTTTACAGCACCTCTGTTTTCAATAGCTTCTAATAACACTGATAGCGTATTTTCTTTAGTCATCTTCTTGTACACTCCTAAGCCAAGAACTTTCTTACTATAGGCATCCTTTAGCGTTATGATGTAACGCCATTGCCCTTTAAATCCATAATAAGTAATATCGCCTACTATGACTTGATTAATCCCGTCCAGTACATAGCCATTTATTAAATTTTTGTCAACCGATTCACGTACCCCTTTAGTTGTTACTATTCGCTTCTTCTTTACAATAGCATTTAGATCATATGATGAAACCAATGTCTCAAAACGATTTATACCCATTGCCTCTACATCTAACATATGGTACATAATGCGCATGCCGGTCTTAGTGTCTCTTTTCCTAAAATCTCGCACTTGGGTTAGGATGCTTTCATCCAAAACACGCCTGTGAGCTAAACGAGCCTTTGCCTGGCAAAAGCCCTGTCTGCTGATGCCTGCTACATCATATATCGATACATTGGTCATCCCTTTTGGTTTTGTTTTAATGGCTTTTTCAATGGATTGGATTTGTACTTTTTTTTCAAATTCTCCCCTATAAGATTAGTGCCACAATCAATGACACACTCTAAATAATGTTTCTCTACTTGCATTTGGCCTATCAGTTGTTCTAAGGAGGCAATCTTTCGCTTAAGCTCTATATTCTTCTTCGCTTCGCTCTTCTTTTCAACAACTACACGTTCACTCTCTTCTAAACCATACTTTTTAAGCCATTTGTACACAGCTGTATGTGAAACATTATACAGTTCTGAAACTTCTGATACACTAATTTCCCCCCTCTCTATAAGGGCTACTTTTTCCTTTTTGAAGGTGTCACTAAATACTCTTGTCCTTTTCATTAGTTATTTCTAAATTTGACAAGTTATTAACAATTTTTGTGTCAACGTATATCATGAGACATCATCTTTGTTCGTTCATGAATATAGTTGACACTAAGTCTTATACTTAAAACTAAGAGCAAAAAAATTCAGCGAAAATCAGCGAAATCTGCGGGCGATTATTAAGTGAATTTACAAGTTTCAAGTTCGCAA
>CAYMXD010000386.1:1811-3132 GCA_964394095.1 uncultured Mesohalobacter sp.
TTGTGCGTAACAACAAATATAAATTCTGCGAACATCAGCGAAATCTGCGGGCGATAATAGTTTCAAGTTCGATAAAATTTCAACCCCACATAATCTCGATTTTCGCTATCTTCAAACTTAACAACTATTATTTTGAAAACACAAGTCATCACCACCGCCGACGGCTCAAAAAGCATTCACATCCCGGAGTGGAACGAAAGTTACCATTCCAAACACGGCGCATTACGAGAAGCCAAACATGTGTACATTCAATCGGGATTAGCCTATCGCTGTGAAAATGTGTATTCAAGTCCACTAAATCTTATGGAAATCGGTTTTGGCACCGGACTGAATGCCATGTTGAGTTTGTTGTTCGCTAAAACGTATCATATTAACATCAATTACCACAGCTTAGAAAAATTTCCGTTGGATAATTCGATTTTAAACGAATTAAATTATACTGAATTATTCCCCTCAGAAAGTGATTCATTTGAAGATTTACATATGACTGAATGGGAAAAAATGGTAGAAATCAATCCTCTTTTCAGTCTTAAAAAAATAAAATCCGATTTAACAGATTTTCAATCAGAGTCGCTTTACGATTTAATTTACTTTGATGCTTTTGGACCACGCGTTCAGCCGGAACTTTGGGAAAAACCCATTTTGCACAATATGTACGATGCTCTAAAGCCTCAAGGTATTTGGGTAACCTATTCTTGTAAAGGCAGTGTAAGGCGGGATTTACTGGACATAGGTTTTCAAGTGGAAAAAATTCCGGGACCACCGGGAAAGCGGGAGATGTTACGAGCTGTCAAATTTTAGATTTACGATTTGGGATTTGGGATTTTTGATTGATCATCTAAAATTTCAAACTGTTTATCTCTCGCAAATCTGCCTGGTCAGAAGTTTCTAAATGGTCGGGGTCTATATTCCAATAGACATAATTTTATTAAATACGGAATTTTAATTATCATTATGAAATTTAACTTACACGTCAGATCGAGCCCCTGAAAATTTTGCAAATTTTAATAAAACAAAGTGACGTTTTTAAATACGATAACAAGCTTCTTCCCTCGGAGGGAACCTGCCAGTCCGGTCAGGCTGGGACGGGAGAAGGGTGTTTTTCATATTAAAGGAAATATTTTCTAAAAACACCCATCTCCCAGCCTCTTCCCTCAATTCGACAGCACAGCACAGGCAATGGAAGAGGAGCGATATAATTTTTTACATATAATTATATTTATCTGTATTTCAATGATTTAATACAAAACGTCATTAGTAGTGTTCTTTGTTTACTGATAAGGGAACAAAAAATGTACTTCGACTGCATTCAGCAGAACTA
>CAYMXD010000387.1:0-3131 GCA_964394095.1 uncultured Mesohalobacter sp.
ACATACACTAAATTTTCGTCAAAATTTCCGCCACGAACATTGTACTGCGTACTTAACTCGTTGTTGGAGCTTACACCGGGTAAAGACGTTAACAGGTTTTCTACACCGGGATTAGCGCCTGGAATTCGTCTTACGGTTGCGGGTTCTAGTGTCACAATACCTTCAACTCTTGTACGTTTTTCATTGGTAATGGTCACTTCACCAATTTGTTCAACATTTTTTTTCAGGACGAAATTTAATTCTCTGCTCTGGTTTAGGCCTAATTCAATTGTGGCAGTCACGGGTTTAAGGCCAACATAACTAATGACAATTTTTACTTTCTGGTTCGCAGGTATTTTTAACTCGTAGAAACCATTTTCGTTAGAAGTTGTTCCCGAACTTTCAGTAGTAATATTAGCAAAAGCCAGTGGGTTTTGATTTTCATCGAAAACGATACCGTTTATGGTAGCCGTTTGAGCATAGTTTAAGCTTACAATAAGCCCAAAAATTAAAAATGTGAAATATTTATTCAAAAACTATGCTTTAATTTTTCCTAAAAAATGTGGTTTCAAAGATAGAAGTATTTCCGACTTGGTCGGTCACAACGAGCTTAAAATTATTTTCAGTATCTGACACTACTTTATCATTAAAATCATGTACAAGCGTTTTGGTTTTATAATCGTATTCCATTAAGATAAATTTTCCATTTACTGTTGCTCTATAATTTCCTATACCGGTAAGTTTATCTTCAATTTTTACTTTTAGGTATCTAAAGTTAGATAGCCATTGTTTATGACGAAAATTTAGCGGCCTTATTGTTGGTGCCTCCTCGTCTTTTGCTAAAATATATTCGCCAAACACTTTTACTCCTGTGGTAAAACGGTTTCTTTTTTTGGTGGTACTATTATAATAAATGTCTCCCCAAGGCATTTTTCTGCCAATAAATAATTGTTTCTTATCTTCATCATTGTACCGAGAAACATCAAATCCTATGGTAATGCCTTTATGAACAGGCGTTCTGTAATCATGAAGCTTCACACATTCGCCTTCAACTTCAATATCAAGATAAGTGTCTTCATATAAAGCATATTTTGGAATATAAATATCAATCAAACCTTTGTTAAGAGCAAAAGCATTATCATGGGTGACATAATATAATGTTTTGTTGATGCTATCTCTTTCTACGTTTATGCCAGGGGTGTATTTTATTGGAATTGAAACTTCGGTGGCGTTGCCTTTAAAATCACTTACTTTCAAGTCGTATTTATAATTTAGAGTATCATCAATTTCTAAAACCCCATTATTAATTTGAGAATGGTTGATTTCTAGTCTTCGGTAATCGTGACTTCTTAATTTATGTATTCTTTTTTTGTACTCTAAATAGTAGCCATAATCTATTAATCGATTCAGAAACCTGGTTTCACCGAATGCTATTCTGTTGAAAGTGGTTTCAAAAAAAGGAACGCCATTAAGTTTAGCCTCAACATCGTAGTAGCCGTTTTTGTTGAAAGCCAAATCGAGTCTATCATAAGCTTCTATACCAAAATAAATATCGCCTGCGGCTTCAAGTTCAGGCACTTTTAAATTTCCACTTTTAGTACTTATAGGCTTTAACTTTATGCGTCCACTTTTATGATTGACATGAGCGTCTTCCGAAGCTGTAAAAGCGTAAATATTTTTAATTCGTGGAGGTCGGGTGTCTTTAACGTCTTCAAAACCAAACAGAAAAGGGTTCATTGGCCTAGACTGAGCGTCTCTTATTTCAAAGTGCAGGTGAGCACCGCCGCTGGAGCCAGTGTTGCCACTATAAGCCACAATTTCACCGGCTTTTACTGAAAGTTTATCTTCCGGAGGAAATAACTGAACTTCATAGCTTTCTTTGTCGTATTGATAGGCTTTGACATAGGCTTCTATCTCCGGTGAAAATTTTTTGAGGTGAGCATAAACTGTTTGATAGCCGTTGGGATGTGTGATGTACAAGGCTTTGCCATAACCATAATGCTGTATTTTTATTCTGCTGATATACCCATCAGCACTGGCAAACACTTTTAGCCCTTCAACACCTTGCGTTTTGATGTCCAAACCGGCATGAAAATGATTAGACCTTAACTCACCAAAAGTCCCCGAAATGACCAATGGCACATCCAGCGGAGACTGAAAATAATCTTTAGGCAGATTATCCTGTGCCTTGCCAAAATGAAATATGAGTAAAACTAAACCCAGATATATCCTCATGTATGAAATTCTATTTGAATGCCTAAATTTAAAAACTTTTGAGTGTTTTCAACTAAAGATTGACCAAAAGCTTTGCCATTCTATAGTTTCCTTTGAAATCCTTACGAATTTGAACAGATTTTACGCCTAAATATTGCATCAGCTTTTCGAAATCTTCTTTGAGGTACTGACTGATTTCAAAATAAATCACCACCGGATGAGGTTGTGATTTTGCCAATACTACAATCTTTTGATAAAATAAAAAAGGTTTGTCATCTTCAACAAATAAGGCCAAATGCGGTTCGTAATCTAATACATTTTTACTGATTTGATTTTTTTCCAATGACCGGACATAAGGCGGATTGGACACAATAACGTTGACGTCTGAAGCTAATGCGGTTGAGCTTAAAATGTTTTCTTCCATAAAATTAACCTCAACTTTATTTTCTTTGGCGTTTTCTTCAGCCAATTGAAGAGCTTCTTGAGAAACATCCAACCCGGTAATCTTATGTTGCTTTAGGTTTTTCTTTAAGCTTATGGGTATACAACCGCTTCCGGTGCCGATATCGATGATATGCTTAGATTCTTCATTTTTGAAATCCTCTATGACCCAATTCACCAACTCTTCGGTTTCGGGACGGGGAATTAAAACTGAGGGATTCACATTAATTTTTAAGCCATAAAACTCGGTATAGCCTAAAATGTATTGAATGGGTTCTTCATTTGTAAGCCGATTGAGATAAGAATTGATGGTCTTTAAGTGAGATTCGTCGACTGTTTTTTTTGGATTAAGGCTGACTTGAATCCGCTGAAGTTGGAGTACGTCTTCTACAATCCAATAAAAAAACGTATCGATTTCGGATGGCGGATAGATTGCTGATAGCCGGCAATGAAATTCGTTTTTTAGGTTTTTGATGGTCATTTGGCAATGATAGTAT
>CAYMXD010000388.1:0-3129 GCA_964394095.1 uncultured Mesohalobacter sp.
ACTACCATCTACCGACTACCCCCTACCCTCTACTTAATAGTTGTTTCGGGTTTGTGCGTTCAAACTTTAATTTTTAAACTTTAAACTTTTACACTTCTAAATTTGTATTTTGTCTTTGTACTTCATACTTCCCACTTAGTACTTCTAACTTCGTACTTTGTACTTTGTACTTCAATACTCCCACTTCGTACTTCTAACTTCAAAAACTACCCTTTCAACTTAACCCCTTCGCCTTTTAAAATTTCAATTTGTTTATCCTTGTAAAGACTGCCAATGGCTTTTTTAAAGGCTTTTTTGCTCATTTTAAAAGTAGTGTAAATCGCCTTTGGGTCTGACTTATCATGAAAAGGGAGAAAACCCCCATGGTCTTTTAAGACATCATAAACTTTTTGAGCATTAGGCTCTATACTTTTATACCCAAATTTGGATAAGGTCAGGTCGATTTTATTGTCTTTTCGAATTTTCTTAATGTAGCCTTTCAGCTTATCGCCGGTCTGGTAATTTTCAAAAACCTCATCGTGATAAAGCAAGCCTAAATGTATATCGTTGATGATCATATTATAGCCTAAATCGGTTTTGTTAGTGACAATTAAATCAACTTCTTCAAACTCTTCAACGGTAAGAATGCTATTGTCCACGTAATGATTCACTTTACTGGAGGCTACAAGGCGCTGAGATTCTTCATCCAAAAAACAAAAAATGAGATAAGTTCCACCAACTTCCATACTGTCAGCCTGCTCTGCGAAAGGCACAAACAAGTGCTTTTCCAGTCCCCAATCCAGAAATGCGCCGTAATCATTGACATCTACACAATCAAGCATAGCGAATTCATCGAGTTTGACTTTGGGCGTTAAGTTTGTGGCTACCGGACGTTCATCGTGATCGAGATAGACAAAAACCTCAAGTTCATCACCGATTTCAAAGTGTTCCGGTTTATATTTGTTGGGCAATAACACCTCATCTCCGGACTCATTTTTTAAAAACAATCCCGGTGGGGTGTCACGGTCAATTTGTAGTTTATGGTATTCGCCTAGAGTTAACATGTTGTGAATTTATGATTTATGATTTACGACTTATGATTTAGTATTGATGTAATTATTGAAACATAAAAGTAACACAATATTATTCATGACCCTCAACAAAATCTTGAAGATAGCTGTATCTTTCAGTAAGTTTTCCGTCTTTGGTCATTCTGGCGCGTGCTAAGATGCCGTCTTTGTCCTTATTAAAAAACGCCGGGATAAGATGCTCAGCAAACATTTCACCAAAACCTTCACTAGCATCTTTGGGCAGTTCGCAGGGTAGATTATCTACTGCCATCACGCCAATAGCCTCTGTATTCATCGCCTCAACTTCGGATTCGGTTTGCGGGTCATAGGCGTAAAACGGGTCGGCAATGCTTGAAGGCCGAATGGTTGAAGCTACCGGTCCATCGATATCACAACTGATGTCAGCTACCAGTTTTATCTTAAAATCAGGATGTTTGGCATCTTCTCTTGTAAATAAATACGGGGCATCATCACCGTAAAAATGACCGGCAATAAACATGTCAGACACTTTAGCAAATTTCATAAAATCAGATTCATATGGCTTAGGATCATTAAAAAAAGCTTTCAATTCGCCCGGCTTGCCGTCTTTACGTTTGTTGTAATCGAGAACTTTGGCGTTGATAAATACGGGTTTCTCATAAGTAGTGTTCAGGTATTCTGACACATGGATTTCTTTAATGTTTAAATGTTCTAAAATCTCACGGGCACCCTTGGCTACTTTACCCGAACCGGTCAGTAAAATTTTGATATTTGGGATGTCAATTTTGTTCAGCTCATCTTTAACAGCACTTAGGTCTGCTAAATGTTCAACTTTAGGTAAGTCAAACAGCTTATGACGTTTACCTAAGAGTCTAAAGCCATTGTAAGCACCAACCAGTCCGGCGTATCGCCCAAAGCCAATCAGCCGAGCGCCGTTGGGTGTTGTAATAACTTCATGGTCGTAAAGTGTGATGTTTTTGTCTAAAATGGCTTTAAGCAAATCGCGGTTGTAGGCCTGTTTCTTGATGGTATGTGAAAAGAAAAAGTAAGATTTATGGGGAATTAAGGCATCTATTGGCACTTCTTTAACGCCAAGTAAAACGTCACAATCTGATAAATCCTCATGAACTTCGATGCCATGCTTCTGGTAGTCATTATCTTCAAAGATCCTGATATCTGAAGGTTCGACGATAAACTTCAAGCCGTTGTAATCTTGTTGAAGTTGCTGAAGTTGCTCTGGTGTAAAGACGACTCTACGATCTGGCGGAGTTTTGCGTTCTTTGATAATGCCTATGGTCATGGGTGTTTTGAATTTTGAATTCTAAATGATAAATTATTTGCAAAAGTAAGGTTTTGTTTTTAAAGTTAAAGCCCTTGATGCTATTGTTGCTGTGGATTCTATTGATACTATTGATACTATTGAAATTGTTGATAGTATTGGTTCTATTGAAGCTGTGGATCATTTAGACTATAACTCAACGCAACCCTGGACTTAATGCAGAGGCTTTGGGTGCTGAGCGTAGTCGAAGCATTGTTACTATAGCCTCTATTGATACTATAGATTGATTTATAAACTTATATCGTAGATCCAGAGAGGAACGATTAGGGAAACTCATATCGCAGATCCCGAGAGGAACGATTCGGGAAACTTAAAAATGGTTAAACTGTATATGGAATAGAATTTGTTGCTTACTTTTGCAAAGCTCTTTGAAATAAAAGAAATATTAAAAATACCCGAGACTGACTACTTTAGTTTGGCGTTTAATTCAATTACGCAAAGCATCGTTTTGCTATTTCATTGAAGTGAGAGAGATCCCGAATCAAGTTCGGGATTAATTCAACTACGCAAAACAGAGTTTTGCTATCTCATTAAGTAATGAAAATGGAAGAGATCCCGAATCAAGTTCGGGATTAATTCAACTACGCAAAACAAGTTTTGCTGTTTCATTGAAGTAATGAAAATGGAAGAGATCCCGAATCGAGTTCGGGATTAATTCAACTACGCAAAACAAGTTTTGCTGTTTCATTAAGGGGTCGATTTGGTTTTGACAGCAAGACCTATTGAAGGGTAAGCACGTCGAGCGTTGGAGTATGGCTCGTA
>CAYMXD010000389.1:0-3122 GCA_964394095.1 uncultured Mesohalobacter sp.
GCCAAAACAGCTGCCTCTATGGTGACATCTGGCCTGGATTCGTAAAGAATGAGAATCGTGCCAAAAGGGTCTGTCTTATTAATAATTTTGAGACCGCTTTCTAAGGTCGTTTCAGAAATGATATTCCCAACAGGATCATCCTGTTCTTTTACTTCTTTGATGGCTTGAATCATCCCATCAATTTTCTTTTCATCTACAACAAGCCTGTCGTAAAGTGCTTGATCATCTCTATCGAAAGCATCCAAGTCTTTTTGATTTGCACTGATGATTTCTTGGCGCTTATCGTCTATGATTTTCATCATAGAATTTAATACGTTGTTTTTGGTTTCAGTATTTAATAATTTCATAATATTTAATATTTATAATTATATTGAAAATTTAGTTCCAACCTTTTTACCATTAAGTATGTCTAAAATGATATCATCTTCTTTACCATTAGCAATATAGGTTGGTATATTTTTGCTAGCGGTTTGTTTGGCTATTTTCAGTTTGGATTCCATGCCTCCTCTACCTTCACCTTCGCCTTTTTCTGAGGCCTGCACGTACTTTTCAACATTATCATGCGGTTTTACCTCGTGTAAAAGCTTCGAGGATTCATGCTTAGGATGCCCGGTATATAAACCATCTATATCTGTAAGCATAATCATCATGTCGGCTTTAACTAAATCTGCGACAAGACTGGCCAATTCGTCATTGTCTGTAAACATAGACATCGATAAGGATACGGCATCATCCTCGTTGGCAATAGGGATTATGCCTTCTCTAAGCAAGCCTTCGTAGCAATTTATCATATTTTGTCGATATTTTCCCGGCGAAAAATCTCGCTTAGTCGCAAGAACTTGAGCACAACGCATACCATAATCGTGAAACATGGTGTAATAATGCCTCATCATTCTCGGTTGACCAACAGAGGAATATATCTGTCTTCGCACAGAGGGATTCTTTTCGTCAGAACCTCCCAGAACTTCCTTACCTGCTATGGCAGAACCGGAAGAGACAAGTATGGTCGTAACATCTCTTTCGTATAAGTAGGCTATTTGCCTCACTAAATTTTTAAGAATGGGACCAACAATTCTGTTATTCCTGTTAGTCATAACATTAGTTCCCACTTTGACAACTATTCTTTTTTTAAACATGGTTTTATTTTCTATTGTTCACCTAATTCAACAGCCCTGTTGAATGCCGCGTATGCCGCATTTTTAATTAATTCTTTAACGTTATTGTCATCCATAGAATCTAAAGCGGCTCTTGTTGTTCCGCCTTTAGAGGCCACGCGATCCATCCAAGTTTCAGGCGATAAATCAGACTCATTAAATAATTTAACAGCCCCTTCAAACGTATTGCTTACTAAAACTTTAGAATCGTTGTCTGAGAATCCCATTTTCTTGGCATCTTCTAGCATAGATTGCATAAAATAGAAAATATACGCTGGACCACTACCAGAAATACCCGTAGATTTATCTATAAACTGTTCATTTTTAACGTGTATAGACTCACCGGTGGTATCCAACAAGTTTCTAACCATTAAAATTTCAACTCTAGATACAGACTCTGATGCTGTAAAAGAGGTTACACCTTTACCAACTTTTGCAGGTAGGTTAGGCATGGTACGAACAACTTTTTCAACATTCAATAATTTTTTAATTTTATTGATGTTTACACCTGCCATTAAGGACACGTATATTTGTTGTTTGTTGGTTAAAGGTTTAATCTTCTCAAACAAATCTTCGCAATGATATGGTTTTACTGCAATAAAAACAATATCTGCGGTTGGAAGACAATCTTCTATATTTCCACAAACATTAAATCGTTCGTCTTTACTAAGGAGGTCTATTCTCTCAGCCGAGACATCATGAATAATTAATTTTCTTCGGTTTAAGAGTGGAGATTCGGCCATGCCTTCAGAGTAAGTTAGGCCCATATTTCCAGCTCCAATAACAAGTACTTTCATAAGTTTTTATTTATTTATTCAATATACTGCAATCATGGTGCAGATGACATGTATTTAAGATATACTTGTGTTAATAAAGCGTTAAATGTATTCAAACGTCTGTTTATCAGTAATTTAAAAATTAATCTAGGAATGTATGATGAATATATAACATGACATAACGGCACAAAAAAGCCATCTTGTAGTAAGATGGCTTTGTTTTATAAAATTTAATGAGGAATTTACATTTTCTTCATTCCCTCTTCAATCATGTTATAAAATTGATCGATCTTAGGTAATACTACTATTTTTGTTCTTCTGTTTCTAGCTTTACCGATGTCGTATTCATTAGATTCTAAAGGTAAGTATTCACCTCTACCGGCAGCAAGCATACGTTTAGGGTCAATACCGTATTCTTCCTGTAGAACTTGAACAACAGATACGGCTCTTTTTGTACTTAAGTCCCAATTATCTCTAAAGCATTCTGTTTTAATTGGGTCATCATCGGTATGGCCTTCTACCATAAATTCAAAATCTGGTTTGGCTTTTATTACTTTAGCAACTTTACCTAATACGGCTTTGGCTTCATCTGTAAGTTTGTATCTGCCGCTACCAAATAATAGTTTATCAGAAATGGAAACAAAGACAACTCCTTTTTCTACATTAATTTCTATATCTTGATCATCCATATCGCCTACAGCGCCTTTCAAGCTAGACACTAGCGCAAGAGTAACACTGTCTTTTCTATTTATTGCATCTCTCATGTATTTGATTTGTAAATCTTTCTCTTTAAGACTTTCTAAAGTTTTTTCTAGGTTTTCGGCTCCCTTTTGAGTAAGAGTAGTTAAGTTACCCTGGGCATTGAAAAGTGATTTATTAGTTTCTTTGAGCGTGGCGATCTGATCTTTCAAATTATCTTTTTCGTCTTCGCATAAATTCAATTTCATTGTAGCAGTATCGAGCATAGATTTAGTTTCCCTGTATTTATCCTGCGCTTCAACCAATTTCTTTTTTGATACACAAGAAGTTGCTAAAATCGACACCAACAAAACACCGGTAATAATTTTGATATTTTTCATTTTTATTTATTATTAATTTAGACTTACAAAACTACAAATTTATTTATTGTTCCGAGTGTTTATAACTCATTAACATTTATTTATTTTTTGAGTTTTAATTCACTAAATTTTTT
>CAYMXD010000390.1:0-3113 GCA_964394095.1 uncultured Mesohalobacter sp.
TTTGTAGCTATGTTATTTAATATAGGCTACAAGGCTACAAGGCTACAAGGCTACAAGGCTACAAGGCTACTCCGCACCGAGCAGTTCGACTTAGGGATTGTATAGCGGGACTTTGTTGTGGCACCAATTGTATTGGCAGAGCTAAAATACTTCGTTTAGCTTATCTGATATTCGGGTTTACATAAGTTTTGAGACACTAGAATAATCTTTAAAACTTTTATTAACCAAATATCAATTTATGTAATGCAAAAATTTATAACATATTTCTTAATTATTATGCTGGTTTTGGTAGGATTTATAAGCTGTGAAAACGATGATGGTTTTAAAAATTCACAACACCAGAATGAAATAAATCTGAAAACAGTGAGACCGACAGATGCCGCAAAGGCCTTTAAGGAGGCAAACAGCAAAAAGTCCGGGCAGTCTTGGATTACGCCTTATTTTCAATATAATGACAGTATAGGCTTAAATAATTCTAGTGCTCAAATCACAGTGACGCCAGTTATCACAAGTGTAACTAATGCCTATTCTCGCTTATTTTCTATAGAAATAAATGGTAATTTAGAATCTGTATTGTATCATATGATACCTAACGACCAATCTTCCCCTAATTCGTTTTGGGGTAAGGTTGTAATTACTGATTTATCCGGTGATATGCTATCAGCTTTTGATGTAGAAGATAATCTGTATACAGGTTACTACGATATCATGAACCATCCGGAAACCATTAATATTTTAGAAAAGGCAAATAATAAGCTCAACAAGAATGGTGATGGTGGTGATGCAGGCAATAACGATGATAATGTTGATGACCCCTGCGATGGTTGTGCGTGGGAAGATGAGTTAGGTGGAGTCACTGTTACAGCTCCAGGTATGACCGAAGATGAAGTTGAAATAATTATAATATTTGTCCCGGAAATTACTCCGGATGACGGTCAAGGTGGTGTTACACCCATTCCTGACTACACCCCTCAATCCCCATCAGCACCGGCAGGCGGCACGAATGAAAGCTGTCCACCCGGACAAATCAAAGATGAAAATGGGGATTGTGTAGATCCGCCAGAGGAAGAAGAAGTAGAATGTGATGAAGAAAACGGATATTACCCTGATGAAGACGGAAATTGCGTAAAAGACCCCTGTGCCGAAATTAATAATTTAATAGCAGATTCAGCCTATAAGGCAAAACTCGCTGAATTAAATACACCTGGAAATACTAATAATAGTGACGAGCAAGGCTATGGTCAAACCATATCAAATGGTCCTATACAATTATCTACATCAAATAATGGGCATTCTGTTTCTTATGCTGGTCTTGATTTAAATAATATGCTTGGTTTCGTTCATACACATCCTTGTGGTCAGGAGGACACAGGGACAGGTAGTAGCACTACACTTGTAGGCAGTATACCGATGCCATCACCAACTGATATTTGGACATTTAAACGTCTGCTTTCAAGAGCACTTGAAAACGGAAGAAATTTACAGGATATTTATATGACTGTTATAAATTGTAACGGTATTTTTGACCTAAAATATACCGGAGACGGCAATAATCTTGCGAACTTTAATATGGATGAAGATAATTACAGATCATATTTTGATAAAAATGACAATCCAGTTGTAGCGTTTGAAAAATATCTTGATGAAGTTGTTAATATGAATGGTAAAAACGGCTTTGAACTTTACGAGTATGTTGAAGATGAAGCCACAAACGAATATGAAGCCATTCGAAAAGAACTAAATAGTGATGGAGATGACATCGTATCTATTAATAATTGTAACTAAAAAACTTTTAAAATGAAAAATATATTTATTGTAGTACTTATAGGAATTACCTATGGTGTTACTGCTCAAAAACAACAGCAAGGCGTAGTCCCCTTGGAACAATATTATAATTATAAAACGGACGATAACTTAAAATTAAGTGATGTAAATTACTTTAAAGATGTCAATAACCATTTGGATAAATTTGTGGGTAGATGGGTTGGAAGTTATGACAATAATACCCTGACATTAGAAATCACTATTTTAGAACAGCAAATAGGCTACAGAATAGCCTACGATGAACTCTTAATTAAATATAAGATTGAAGATGACAGTGGTAATGAAATTGTTAATACCTTGCCCTACCCTGTCTTTTATAAATACCATATAAGCGGTAAATTTTTTGGAGATACTACTTCTGTTTATACCGCTAATTACTACGGCTACGAGGTTGAGTGCAACCAAAAAGGCTATGCTATTTTAAAATTTATAAATAGCAATACAATGGAATTTTGGATTGCCCCTAGTAATGATATGATTGGTCCTGGATGTCCAATGGGTAATATACATATTATGCCCACCAAACTTGAAGATGCCGTGGTCATGACCAAACAGAATTAATAATCCATTGCCACCCTTAGGCGTAAAACGTTAGGGTGGTTTTTGTTTTTTTTATTAATTTTAAACCATGAAATACTTAATAATTTTTTTACTTACCGCAGCGTCCTACGCCCAGTCTGATAGAAACGCTTTAGGTGAAACTGCATTTGAAGCCATAGAAATCAATGGACAGACGATAGGCCAGATAAAGGCTACGAATGGACAAAAATCTCAAATGCTGAATTTATACGGACCAGCTCTGGACTATAAGGCCTATAATTCAGGAAAGTCAATAGAATATATGTATTCTGATTTTACTTTAGCATTTTCGTCTTATATTTCTAGTTCAACTACACCTATTCTAGGTAGCTTTGAAATCACAGGACCATCTACAACCATCACAATTGGTAATATAGAATTTTCTGTTGGTGATAATATATCAGTGTTGTCCACGCTTAATTTAGTTGAAAACAGCGGCGGAAATTATGTTCCGGGCATTGAGGAATACTTAATAGCACCTTGTGAGAAATGTAACCATTTTATATACATTACGTTTAATACGTCCAGTCAACTCATAACAGAAATTGGTTATTTAGAATTAACCTAAATACTAAAACCACCTCAAAATTTTCGTTTTGGGGTGGTTTAAAAAATTTGTATTAATTTTAAAGCATGAGAAGCACTTTGATTCTTTTTATTGCCTTAAGCTGTTGTGGCTCAAACGCTCAGACCAAACAGCAAGGCGTTGT
>CAYMXD010000391.1:0-865 GCA_964394095.1 uncultured Mesohalobacter sp.
TTACTAAAACTACCAACTACCCTCTAATGGCTAAAACGTCAACCCAAAAATCAATGCGCCATCCTGCCATCCGCCGTTGTATGGTACTACGTAGTCTAATCTTAAAAATTTAAATTTTCCAAAACCTAAACGGTCAAGACCTACCGAAAATTCGTGATAGGGAGAACGACCATCTATGGTCAAAGATTTTGAACTGATAATTAAATTAGATTTGAGGTGTTTGAGTAAAGGGATTCTATTCATGATAAAACCTTCAAAATTATGTTCAAAATGAAATTCGCTGTGATTTTGGTTAGTTGAGCGATCGTAATAAGGCAGTAAGTTAAATCGCCCAACATAATTCTCACCGGTATTAACTCGGGTTTGGTTGCCGTTAAAGTGTTTAAAATCCAAAAAATTGATGCCGTCTTCATTGAGAAAAAGCCCCCCGCTTATCTTGTAGCTCAGTTCACCAAATCTTGATAAACTTAAGTTTTGTCGTAAGTTTAGGTTGAAAAAGTCGTAGTCATAACCCGATTGGGTAGCTGCAAAGCCTTTTTGGTAATTTATGCGAAGTGTTGGATATTTTTCTGAATAGGTATTGTATTTCCCACGAGGTGTGGTGGTATAGGTCTGATCGAAACGAATGCGAGTATTTAGATTAAATTTCAATATATGATGCGTAGGAAACAAAATTGACCCAAAATCTTCGGGAGCTAAGGGATTATTTGAAGTAAATCCGCCATTATCGTTGCCAAAGACATGTTCATTTCTTTCGTTTACCAAAGCTTTTCGACGTTGATAAGACAAGTTAGCACTGGCCCTTATGCCATTTACAACTTCTTGATAATAACAAAGGCACAGGTTTGCTTTTTGAGACAGAGGG
>CAYMXD010000391.1:875-3100 GCA_964394095.1 uncultured Mesohalobacter sp.
GCCATTTACAACCTCCTGAGAATAAGTAGTTTCTATAAATTGCCTGTCGTATAACTTTAAAAAGTTTTCTTCAAAGAAAATAGCCGCCACATTAAAAGCTATATTTGATGTAGTGTTAGATGAATTGATTTCAGTGGCTTCTACTCCACCGCGAATTGTTAAATAAGGTCTTGAAAAATTATTAAATTTTTTGGTGAATGTCCCTACTGCTCTTAATCTTTCGTCTGAAAAACCATAGTTTAAATCTGTGCCTATTCGCCAAAATTTATCAAAGCCATTCAGCGTATCTCGTTTTGTGAAATAAAAACTGGTACCGGCGTTAAAGCCTTGCACTGTATTGAAGTTAATGTCTCCAAGTCCTGCTACGCCGGAATATCTAAAATATGAATTGGTCGTTGAGTTTTGCCTAGAATACCCAAAAACAGGATCTAAAATTTTAAATCTATTACTGGCCTGATCTACGGAGTCTTTATATTTCTTAGAATTACGCACCAACTGTACGCTATCTTTTTTTCGATAATCGTTCAGCTCTTCTTCTGTTAAGGGCAGAGGTCTTTTATTCTGCCAGTACAAACTGTCTTTTTGATTAGCGTATTGCTCAAAAGACATGATTTCGTTAGAGAAAAAACCATCTTTAAATTCAGGTTTAAAATCATAATTACTGTAAGAAGCCACAAAACGCCCTGAGCCTGAAATGCCGAATAGTTTCCAGTTAAATTCAAAACTCTGAGACAATAAAACCCAAAATTCATCATCTGTGTTGTAAGTGAAATTTTGCTTGAAATTCAGGTTTTCAAGTGGCGTAACCTTGATGTTTTTTCCGGTAGTATTCAAATCAACACCATAAATTTCCCAAGTGTCTTCAATGATAAAAATTGTTCCTGAAAACACTTTATCATTTTCTCGCTTGGGAATAACTTTGATTTCGTTAACGGCAAAACCATTTTCTTCATAAAATACACCTTCCAATTTATAACGATAATAATCAAAAGCGTAATCTGCAATTGGTGAAACCAAATCTATATTGACTTCGATGGTATTGTTATAAAAATTGTTTTTGAAATCCTGCGCCGAATTGAAGCTAAACCCATTATCATTCCCACTCACTTTTGAGGCGGTGATGTTTTCTTTAAAATTATCCGGTGCCTGAAAAGCAATTTTTGAAACCGTTTCACTCAGGTAAACAATCCCACTTCGAGTAGAATCCAATGATCCCTCGAGATCACCAACCTCCTGACCTAGAATTTTCTCCGGCACATTTTCTACTTTCCAAAGCCCCTTAGAGTAAAAATCAGCTTTATAAGATAGGCGTTTGGCTAAATTGTTTTTTCGCTGATCTATGGCATTTTGAATAATGCGGTTAGCGGGATTTTCATCAGAATTTACAACTACTTCTTCAAGATTGGTTTGAGTTGCTTTGAGAATAATTTCAATACTATCCTGATTTAATAATTTTTGAATATTTTGCTTTTGAGTTTCATATCCTAAATATTTAAACACCAAATTACTATCTTTATATCGACTAACATCAAGTTTGAAAATGCCGTCAAAATTGGTTGTTGTGCCCTTGTAAGTATTTTCGATGTAAACATTCACATTATGTAGCATTATACCTTCACTGTCCTTAACTTTACCTGAAATTTGTTGGGCGTTGTTCAACTGAGCTACAAAAACAAATAGGAGGAAAAAGATTCTTTTCAATTGATATACATTTAATTATTAAAAGCTTTCTTTACGCGGTCTAACCTTCTGTTTGTTTCTCTTTTCTTAATAGTTTCTCGCTTATCGTAAAGTTTTTTTCCTTTTGCCAGACTTATCAGAAGTTTTGCGTAACCTCTGTCGTTAATAAAGAGTCGTAACGGAATAATAGTCAATCCGGAATTTCTAACTTCTTTATAAAGTTTTTTGAGTTCTTTTTTATTCAACAATAATTTGCGTTCATTTTTGGGGTTATGGTTAAAATGAGACGCGTGAGAATATTCTTGAATATTCATATTGACTACAAACAATTCCCCTTTGTCGTTAAATTCACAAAAACTTTCAGCTATTGAAGCTTTACCTTCTCTTATCGACTTTATTTCTGTCCCTACCAACTTTATGCCGGCGGTATATTTGTCTAAAATCTCATATTGAAATTTAGCCTTTCTGTTTTTTATATTGATGTTGTTTTGACTCATAAATTTCTATCTGATAAAATTTTACAACTTTGTAAACCATTATTAACA
>CAYMXD010000392.1:0-3097 GCA_964394095.1 uncultured Mesohalobacter sp.
AATTAATGATCAGGTCGCAAACATCATTCAAGCACAACTTTTATTTTTAGAATCGACAGATGCTTCTAAAGATATTCAGATTTACATCAATTCTCCCGGAGGAAGTGTATATGCAGGACTTGGAATTTACGACACCATGCAGTTTATCAAACCCGATGTCGCTACCATAAACACAGGTATTGCAGCCTCAATGGGTGCTGTTTTATTGTGTGCCGGTACTGCAAACAAAAGATCGGGGCTTCCTCATTCCAGAGTGATGATACACCAACCTATGGGTGGAGCACAAGGACAAGCAGATGATATACAAATTACGGCCCAACAGATAGTAAAATTAAAAGAAGAGCTTTATAAAATTATTTCTAAACATACCGGAAAAGATTACAACAAAATCTATGAAGACGGGGATAGAGACTTTTGGATGGATGCGGATGAAGCTTTAGATTATGGAATGATTGACGAAATATTAAAAAGAGATTAATATGGCAAAGGAAAATCTTGAATGTTCTTTTTGTGGGCGTAAAAAATCAGAAACTAACTTGCTTATCGCAGGACTTGATGCTCATATATGTGATAAATGTATAGAACAGGCTCATGGGATAGTTTTAGAAGAAATAAGTACACACCATAAAAATGATCTTGATCAAGATTTAGCTTTACAAAAACCCAAAGCCATCAAAGAATTTCTTGACCAGTATGTCATAGGTCAAGATTATACTAAAAAAGTGATGTCAGTAGCTGTTTATAACCACTACAAAAGACTACTACAACCTAAGAAAAATAAAGATGATATCGAAATCCAAAAAAGTAATATCGTCATGGTTGGCCAAACGGGAACCGGCAAAACATTGATTGCAAAAACTATTGCTAGGATGCTAAACGTTCCCCTAGCCATTGTAGATGCAACTGTCTTAACCGAGGCCGGCTATGTAGGTGAAGACGTCGAAACTATTTTGACTAAATTGCTGGCTGCAGCAGATTATAATGTTGAAAAAGCCCAAAGTGGTATTGTATTTATAGATGAAATTGATAAAATTGCCAGAAAATCTGACAACCCCTCTATAACAAGAGATGTGAGCGGCGAAGGTGTTCAACAAGCTTTATTAAAATTACTCGAAGGCACAACTGTAAATGTTCCGCCAAAGGGCGGCAGAAAACATCCGGATCAGAATTTTATAGAAATAGACACAGAAAATATTTTATTTATCGCAGGTGGAGCTTTTGATGGTATAGATCGCCATATTTCTAAACGACTTAACATGCAGGCCGTTGGTTATGGTGCATCAAAAAAAGGAGAAGGTCTGGATAAGGAAAATATGCTTCAGTACATCATTCCTAAAGACCTTAAAGATTATGGGCTGATTCCAGAAATTATAGGCAGACTGCCTGTATTGAGTTATATGAATCCGCTGGATAAAGATACTTTAAAACTAATTTTAACTGAGCCTAAAAACGCCATAATCAAACAATACCAAAGATTGTTTGCTATGGACAACATAGAACTCTCCTTTTCAAATGGAGCCTTAGACCATATTGTTGATAAGGCGGTAGAATATAAACTAGGAGCAAGAGGCTTAAGATCTTTATGCGAAGCTGTACTTACCGATGCGATGTTCGAAATGCCCGATGGCGAAGAAAAAGAACTCAGAGTCACTAAAAGCTATGTGGATAAAGCCTTAAAAAGATCCACGCTGAAACAACTTAAAGCGGCCTCTTAAAGGGATATTAATTGCATATTATAAGAATGCCCTTAAATTTATTTTGTAACTAATCAGTATTAAAATATCCTTAAATTAAAAGTATCAAATATTTCATTATCAGTATTTTATATGATTTTTTCTCAAAAAACACTAAGGCTTTAGCCAAGACCACAAATTCGTAAATAATTATTACTTTGCGATTCTTTGCGCTTTTTTTTTGTGGTCTTTGCGTGAAATAGGGATTTGATTATCAATGATTAAGATAGACTGATTAGTTACTTTATTTTTAGGGCGTCTCTTATTTATAAACATAAAATCTTTAAAATTTTTTTTCCCCGGTTGTTTTTCACTGAAAATTAAAACATCCCTTTCAACTCGTCCAAGATAATTTCACCATTATTAATGTTTAAACCTTTTTTTAGTCTGGGGTCAACTTCCAGCGCTTTTTCCCAACCGTTATTAGCAATAGTCATCACGTAAGGAAAAGTGACATTGGTTAAAGCCAAAGTCGAAGTGTAAGGGACAGCTCCGGGCATGTTGGTCACGCAATAATGCACCACTTCATCAATGATGTAGGTTGGGTTTTCGTGTGTAGTTGGCTTCGTGGTTTCAAAACAACCGCCCTGATCTACAGCGACATCTACCATGACCGTTCCATGCTGCATATCTTTGAGCATATCCCGGGTGATGAGTTTAGGGGCTTTAGCACCGGCCACAAGGACAGCACCGATAATTAAATCTGCATTTTTAATATGCTTTCTAATTTTATATTCATTTGAAAATTCAGTGATGACGTGTGGTGGCATGACATCGTTGACGTATCTCAATTTTTTCATATCAATATCCAAAACGACCACGCTGGCACCCAAACCAGCCGCCATCTTAGCGGCTTGTACGCCAACTACACCGGCACCGATGACCAGAACTTTCCCGGGCTGCACACCGGGAACGCCACCTAGTAAGATACCTTTCCCTTTAATGGGTTTTTCTAAAAACTTGGCGCCCTGTTGCGTGGCCATACGCCCGGCGATTTCAGACATGGGCGTGAGTAATGGAAGGCTGCCATCCACATCTTGAACGGTTTCGTAAGCTATGCAAGTGGCTTTAGAAGCCAACATGGCCTCTGTCAATGCTTGACTTGAAGCGAAATGAAAGTACGTAAACACAATTTGACCTTCTTTCACAAGACTGTACTCCTGCTCAATCGGTTCTTTAACTTTCACAATCATTTGTGCAATGTCGTAAACTTCTTCGATAGTGTCTAAAACGGTGGCTCCCGCTTCAAGATACATGGCGTTAGTAAATCCGCTGGCCAGACCGGCATCAGACTGCACATAAACCTGGTGTTTAGCTTTGGTGAGTTCAAACACACCCGCCGGGGTGATGGAGACTCGACTTTC
>CAYMXD010000393.1:0-3083 GCA_964394095.1 uncultured Mesohalobacter sp.
AAGATTAAATAATGCAAAAAAATAAACTAATTCAAGCAAGAAAAGAAAGAGGTTTTTCTCAACAGCAAATAGCCGATTATCTATGTATGAATGTCTCCAACTATAATAGAAGAGAAAAGGGCTCATCTCACATAAAGCCAGATGAATGGGTAAAATTATCTGAAATTCTAAAAATAAATCTTGATGATATTTATGAATATGATGCAAAATACCATATTGATTGTAAAGACCATTCTATTGCAATAAATCAAAGTACTCAAAAAGTTTATACTATACCCAAAACTTTAATTGATTTACAACAGAAATATGTTAAAATCCTTGAGACTAAAATAAATAAGTTGGAAAATGAGTTAGATAAGTACAAATAACTAAAAAAATGAACCAGTTTTTAAATACTCCTAATGAAATACAACTCACCTAGACCAACTCAAACCCCCAAATCCTTCCTCAAAAAACATTGGTCCAATATTTTGTTCTTTGGGGTTGTTATTCTCTTTTTGATTCCTGACAGTAGAAGCTACCTGCAGTCTAAATTGGCTTACATCTTTAGCTCTACACCGACAATCGTAGAAAATAATCAACAAAATCTAACCGATTACAACTTTGTTTTGAAAGACTTAGGTGGTAAATCTATTAATCTAAAACAATCTCAAGGTAGGCCTGTGCTCATCAACTTTTGGGCGACTTGGTGTGCGCCTTGTTTAGCTGAGTTGCATGAACTCAACGCTCTATATCAAAAATATAAAGATGAAGTTGATTTTTATTTTATTTCACAAGAAAACCCTGATATTTTACAAAAATTCTTAAAAATAAAATCCTACGATCTACCAGTTTATGTACAAGTATCTAAAGCACCTTCTCTTTTAGAAAACAATGCCTTACCATCAACTTATCTCATTAATAGTAAAGGCAAAATTGTAGCATTGGCTAATAAAACTGCAAAGTGGAATAATGAAGAAATTCAAATATTGATAGATGAAATGTAAATGTTTAAACTCGTTAAGTCTCGATGAATTCTTGAATATGTTTTTCTAGTTCATTATTTCTAATGATGATTTCACTTTTTTTAATGACACAATTTTCATCTATAAAAAAGATTTTATTGAGGTAATTCATATAAAATTCTGCATGTTCTTCAGGCTTAATTATATATTCGTTATTTAAACTGTGGTTATACTTGTTTACGGCTTCTAGCCATTTATCCGGGAAGTTATGATCTATATTGATGCCTATAAATTTAACATCAGGATACTTTTTCTTAAGACTATTAATTTTTTTAATTCTTAATTTATAATGACTCGGGGAAAGCAAGGTCCACGAATACACAATGCCTTTGTCTTTGTTCATGATATCACTAAGTTTATGCTCCCTCAAATTAGTGCAGTTCACTATGACGTCTTTTAAATTTGCATTAACAATGAGTGCAGCATGAAACTCCACTAGCGATTTAAGGTTTTCTGATTCCTCTTGAGTAAAATCAAATTTATTAATTAATTGTTCTGTATGCTTTAAGTTTTCTGGGCTTTGCGCATAGATAATTTCTTGTTTTATAAACCTTTTAAAATAGTTTTTCCGCAAATGTTCTATCTTAATAATACTATCTACAAGGTTTATCCTGTCGTCTAAATTGCTATGTGTTCCTAAGTTATAACAATCTGAATTATCATTCTTGTTCTGACAAATCTTTATCGATTGGTTTTTAAGGTAGTTGTCTAAAAATCTTTGATAACCAAAGAGATAGATGATATCTTTATCATTAAAGTTAATATTATTCCTATAATCAAAAAAATCACTGCTAATGCTCTCGGCTTTGTCTTTGTCATATTTATTTAACAAAAAAGCGTAGCGTTCTCGCATATCATAAAATTCAAAATCAATACTTTTTTGAGCAATTTTTAAAAACGCATCACTAAGCTTGTGCTTTTCTTTTAAAACCCATAGTTTATCTTCTCTGGATGATTTTATAGAGTCGGTTTTAAATTCGAAATCTTGTGGAGGTATTTTGTAGTAAGAAAAAATTAAATCCGTATTTTTTTGATTTAAGAGGTAGTTTTCAATTAAAAAATTATTCTCCGCGGCTCCATCTCCAGAAAACACCAGAGAGGCATCAAACTCGAGGGTATTTAGTCTTAATCTTAAGCTATCTCCAGGATTTAAAAAAACAGTTTGAGGTTCGTACCCGTGTTTAAAGGTAAATAAAGCAGGCTCATCAAGATTGAATTTGTAATGAAAATGACCTTTATTGTCTAATTTTATGCTATCTATAATGTTATTATCTCTAATCAATATAACGTAGTCGTCTTTAGGATGGACTATACCACCGCCAAAGTAAGTATCGTTATTCTTATTTTGAGAGCAGGATATTGATAAAACATAGATAAGACAAATTGCTAACCTTAGCATAAACAGAAATAATTTCAAGCAAATATATACGGATGCAGTTTAGGCGCTTGTTAACTGCAAGTTAAAAGCTTATATCTTTAAGATTTGCTTTACACTATCCCATAATATTTCTACTTTTGCAAAAAATTTTAAATTATGCTTTCAGTTTCTAATCTTTCGGTGCAATTTGGTAAGCGCGTTCTATTTGATGAGGTTAATACAACTTTTACCACTGGCAATTGCTACGGCATAATTGGCGCAAATGGAGCAGGGAAGTCTACATTTCTAAAAATCATTTCAGGGCAAATGGAGCCAACTTCAGGTCACGTGCATTTGGAGCCGGGTAAACGCATGTCTGTTTTAGAGCAGGATCACTCTGTTTACGATGAGCATACCGTTTTGGAAACTGTCCTCATGGGAAACAAACCCTTGTATAAGATCAAAAAAGAGATGGATGAAATCTACGCTAAAGAGGATTTTAGTGAGGCTGATGGTGAAAGGGTAGGAGTTTTACAGGTAGAATTTGAAGAAATGGACGGTTGGAATGCCGAGAGTAGTGCCGCATCATTATTGTCTAATTTAGGAATCTCACCAGAATTGCATTACAACAAGGTTAAAGATTTAGACGGTACCCAGAAAGTTCGTGTTTTATTGGCTAAAGCTTTGTTTGGAAATCCGGATGTATTGATTATGGATGAGCC
>CAYMXD010000394.1:0-3081 GCA_964394095.1 uncultured Mesohalobacter sp.
CTATATATAACTCTCATGAAAGACTGGCCATCATCAGTCCTTACAATTACAGCATCCATGACACTAACATCTACCTTCGGAAACTCCTGGGCGTCTGCAGTGTTTATACCTATTAATGCTACTAAAAACAATGCAATATTAAATTTCATATTTTTTTATTTCAATATTAAATTAATTTTTTAGGTAAATCAGTTTAGGTCTTGTTAAATTGTGAGCTTTTAACATTCTATTGTTGATAAATAGTGCTTTTAATTATCCCTTTATCCTTCTTCTTAAAGGGGCATTCATTATATTTGTAAGGTATGAACAAATATTAAAAATTTATGAGCGAAGACATTAATAAAAACGATTATTCAGCTGATAGTATTCAGGCTTTAGAAGGAATTGAACATGTGAGAATGCGACCATCAATGTACATTGGTGATGTTGGTATGAGGGGTCTCCATCATTTGGTCAGCGAAGTAGTCGACAATTCTATTGATGAAGCAATGGCAGGGCATTGCGATATGATAAAAGTAATAATTGAAGAAGACAGTTCGATAAGCATTGAAGACAATGGTCGAGGTATTCCTGTTGATATGCACAAAAAAGAAGGCATCTCAGCTTTAGAAGTTGTTATGACCAAAATTGGAGCAGGGGGTAAGTTCGATAAAGATTCTTATAAGGTCTCCGGTGGTCTTCATGGTGTTGGTGTTTCAGTGGTAAATGCCTTATCAGCTCAACTCAAGGCCTCAGTCTATAGAAATGGTAAAATTTGGGAACAGGAATATGAAAAAGGAAAGTCTCTTTATCCGGTGAAACAAGTTGGTACAACCGACTTAAATGGGACGAAAATCACCTTTTCTCCAGATCCTGAAATATTTCAAGAAAGTACAATTTTTAAATTTGAAACTTTACAGAAAAGACTTAGAGAATTAGCTTTTCTAAATAAAGGCATTAAAATTAGCATTACAGACAAACGCTCTATTGATGACGAGGGAAACCCGTTACACGAAGCCTATTATTCTGAAGAAGGACTCAAAGAATTTGTGAGGTTTTTAGACGATACAAGAGAACCTCTCATTGGTGATGTTATTGCTATGGAAAGTGAAAAAAATGATATCCCCGTTGAGGTGGCTATGATTTACAATAACTCTTATGCTGAAAATCTTTATTCTTATGTCAACAATATAAACACGCACGAAGGTGGAACACATTTATCAGGGTTTAGATGGGGTTTAACTTCTACTTTGAAAAAATATGCAGATGCTTCCTGAATGTTGGATAAATTGAAATTTGAAATTACCGGTGACGATTTTAGGGAAGGGCTTACCGCTATTGTTTCTGTCAAAGTGTCTCACCCTCAATTTGAAGGTCAAACTAAAACCAAACTAGGGAACAGAGAAGTAACCTCTGCAGTATCTCAGTCTGTTTCAGAAATGCTGGAAATTTACCTTGAAGAAAACCCTAACGATGCTAAAACTCTTGTTCAAAAAGTAATTCTAGCCGCTCAGGCCAGACATGCTGCTAAAAAAGCACGCGAAATGGTGCAGCGTAAAACCGTAATGGGAGGCGCCGGCTTACCGGGGAAACTTTCTGACTGTTCAGAACAAGATCCGGCTCTATGCGAGGTATTTCTTGTAGAGGGTGATTCTGCAGGGGGGACGGCCAAGCAAGGTAGAGACCGTAACTTTCAGGCTATTTTACCCTTAAGAGGTAAAATTCTTAATGTAGAAAAAGCCATGCAACACAAAGTTTTTGAAAATGAAGAGATTAGAAATATTTATACAGCTCTAGGTATCACCATTGGAACAGAGGAAGATCCCAAAGCATTGAACCTTTCAAAATTACGATACCACAAAATAGTCATCATGTGTGATGCCGATGTCGATGGTAGTCATATTGCCACACTTATATTGACATTTTTCTTTCGTTATATGAAAGAATTGATTGAGGCCGGTCATGTTTATATCGCTACCCCACCACTATACCTTATTAAGAAAGGTGCTAAGAAACGATACGCTTGGAGCGAAAAAGAAAGAGATGAAATTTTAGCCGAATATAAAACCGGAGCCGGTGTTCAACGTTATAAAGGTCTTGGAGAAATGAATGCTAACCAGCTTTGGGATACCACCATGAATCCTGAGTTTAGAATTCTAAGAAAAGTGAATATAGATAATAAAAGTGAAGCTGATAGAATATTTTCAATGCTCATGGGAGATGAAGTGCCACCACGACGAGAGTTTATAGAGAAGAACGCCGTATATGCTAACATAGATGTTTAAGGTCATGATTTCTTAAATATTTAAATTTTAATTTCTTTTAATGCGAACTTATCACCTCACTCTTTGCTTAGTTATCCCCTGTTTACTTTCATCTCAAGAAGTTGACGATAATTTGCTAACTGAAGTTTTAGAAGATGTTAAACGTTATGGGAAAGACTATTTTTCGCCGGGGTCTAATGCTATGATTTTTAGTATGAGTTCAGGTTGGATAAATACAGCAAAAAGTAAAAAACAATGGAAATTTGAAGTTGGTTTTCTCGGGAATTTTGCAGGAGTAAGTTCGGATGATCAAAAATTTCTTCTTAATACTAATGAATACAACTCTATAACATTTCAGTCAGGTTCTGAAATTCAAAGTGTGGCCACAGCTTTAGGCGAAAATAACCCGGATATTCCAATATTTATTAATGTTACAAACCCAAACTCCGGAGGAGAAGCTCAAATTGGGTTTGACTTACCTCAGGGTATAGGGTCCAGTAGTACAGATTTCGTGCAATCCGGATTTTTGCAAGCCAGTGTGGGCTTGGGAAAAGGCTTTGAGTTTAAGGCTAGATTTCTACCTCCAGTAAATTTTAAAGATATCGATGCTCAATTTTATGGATTTGGTGTTCAGAAAGAAATTACAAATTGGTTTAAGCCGGGCGAAAACTTTCCTTTTGATCTGGCAGCTTTTGTTGGTTATACAAGGTTTATGGGTAAGTACGGCTTAAAAGGCTCTGAAGATATTTCAGATTTGAGCGGAGAAATTAAATCTAATGCAAACTCTTGGCTATTTACCAGCAGTTTTTCAACCAAATTTAAAAGTTTAAATTTTTAT
>CAYMXD010000395.1:0-3080 GCA_964394095.1 uncultured Mesohalobacter sp.
CACCCCACCTAAGCGCCCACCAACATCCTGTCCGTACAGCAAACATTCCGGATGCTCTTCCATCAATTCTTTTATGGCAAACAAGGCACAATCGACCATGACGACTTTTTCTGCGCCTTCCGGAGAACGCTCACCGACTTCTTCAATAATTGGTGTTGGTGCAAAGTCGTGTGTAAATAAATCTTCGGGTTTGGGGTCTTCAGCAGCGAGAGCTTCTTCATAGTCTGATTTGACCTTCGTTCTGATATCGTTTTCAATCTGCTCAATGTCTTTTTCTGAATACCCTTTGGTTTTCATCAATGCCACAAATTTTGGGTAAGGGTCACGCTTTTGGGATTCTTCCAGGTCATCTCTGTAGAATTCCATTCTGACGCCTGAGGTGTGATGATTGAGCAATGGACATTTGGCATGAACCAAAAACGGTCGTTGTTCTTTGCGTACTGTTGCAATTACGTTTTGTAAGGTAGAGTAGGACTCTTCAAAATCAGTTCCGTCGATGCTCACCGCTTCAATACCGTGAAAGCCTTTGACGTATTCAAAAGCATTTTGCGCTCGGGTTTCTTCAGCATTAGCCGAAATGTCCCATTCGTTATCCTGAATCAAATAAATGATGGGCAGTTGTTTTAAAGCCGCCATTTGAAAAGCTTCAGCGACCTCACCTTCGGTGACCGAGGCGTCGCCGAGGGAGCAGACTGTAATTGGTAATTTTGAATTTTGAATTTTGAATTTTGAATTTTTCTCTTTGTACTTCATTCCCAACGCCGCTCCAGTAGAAGGAATAGCTTGCATCCCTGTTGCTGAACTTTGGTGTGGAATTTTGGGTTTGTCGTCGTCTCTTAAACTCGGGTGCGAATAGTAGGTTCGTCCGCCGGAGAATGGATCGTCTTTTTTGGCAAGAAGTTGTAGCATCAAATCTTTGGGTTGCATACCGATAGAGAGCAATAATGCATCATCTCTATAATAGGGATAAACGTAATCTTCGGGCTGGAGTTGCAGGCCTACGGCCGTTTGAATGACTTCATGGCCTCGTGATGTGGCGTGTACATATTTGGAAACCACCTTGAAATTGTCTTCGTACAATTCTGCCATAGATTTGGCGGTGACAAGGTTTTTAAAGGCTTTTAGTATTATGACTTTATTCATTTTTTTAGGTTTTGGTTTCACGCAGAGCGCGCAAAGGCTTTCGCAGAGATTCGCAAAGGGCTATGTATCTTCAATGCCGTTTGCTATTCTGTGAACTCCTTGTTTTAATATTTTTGTGTTGAAATTTATTAACAGGCCCAATTTTTTATCTGATAATTTCAAGTAAGTAAGAAGCTGAGAAAAGTGCACTGGTGCTAATTTTTCTATAGATTTTATTTCAATAATGATTTTATCTTCGACTAATAAATCTAACCGATAACCTACATCCATTTTCACCTTTTTATACACGAAGGGCATGGGAACTTGTTGTAAAACGTTATAACCTTTTTGTCTTAAATCGTAAGCCAAAGCATTTTCATAAGTTGACTCCAAAAGTCCAGGTCCAATTGACTTATGAATGTCAATCGCTGTTCCAATTATTTTATAAGATAAATCGTTTATTTTCATTTTTATATTCTTTGTGTTCTCTGCGAAATTTCTCAGCGCTCTTTGCGTGAACCCCGCATTTAAATTATCTTTTTTCCTCCAAGTAATCCGCAATTCGTCTTAAAAAACTCCCGGCTAAAAACCCATCTACAATTCTGTGATCAAAGGACAACGACAAATACATCATCGTTCTGATTTCAATACTATCGCCGTCCTCTTTTTCTATAACTTCTGCCCGTTTTTTGATGATGCCTGTCGCCAAAATTGCTGCTTCCGGTTGATTGATGATCGGTGTACCCATCAGACTTCCAAAGGTGCCGACATTAGAAATGGTAAAGGTACTGCCTTTGGTCTCGTCGCTTGTCAATTTGTTATCTCTGGCTTTTACTGCTAAACGGTTCACTTCTTTTGCCAGTTGGTCTAAATCTTTTTGATCTGAATTTTTTATGACCGGAACAATTAAATTTCCGCTCGGTAAAGCAGTCGCCATCCCAATATTAATGTCATCTTTAACAATGATATGATTTCCATCCAAAGAGGAATTGATTTTTGGAAAATCTTTAATCGCTTTGGTGACAGCCTGAATAAACAAAGGCGTAAAACTTAACTTTTCTCCTGTGCGCTCCTGAAAATTAGCTTTGTTTTTATTTCGCCAATTGACGAGATTAGTCATATCGGCTTCCACATAAGCAGTCACGTGTGGTGAAACGTGTTTAGAATAGACCATATGGTCGGCAATCATCTGTCGCATGCGATCCATTTCCAGGCGTTCCCCCTGTCCGACGTCGAATTTTAAATCGGGCACCTGAAAACCGGTACTTGAATTAGAAACCGGTTGGGCAAATTGAGCGGGGCGACCATCTTCAATATATTTAAAAATATCAGATTTTCTCAACCTGTCATTAGCTCCGGTTGACGGAATTCTGGCCAACTCTTCATAGCTGATATGGTAGTCTTTGGCAATTTTTTCGACTAATGGGGAGTAAAAAGCCCCCCTTCCGTCCCCCCGCTGGGGGGAAACTTCCCTTCTTCCGTCTAAAGCCCCTCTTCCGTCTCCCTGAAGGGAAGAAACTTTTTGCTCCCCTTTCCTTCGGAGAGGGGCTGGGGGAGAGGCCTTAGGGGTTTGGGGAGAGGCTCTTCGCTCCCCTTTCCTTCGGAGAGGGGCTGGGGGAGAGGCCTCAGGGGTTAGGGGAGAGGCCTCAGAGGTCTTTTCCAATATAGCAATCACTTCTCCAATTTCAACCACATCTTTGGGTTTGTATTTTTTTTCGACTAAAACGCCTGAAAATGGTGCCGGAACTTCGTTGTCGACTTTATCGGTGCCGACTTCGACAAGGATGTCTCCTTCTTCAAAGGCGTCACCTTCGTCTACTAACCAGTTAAGGATGGTGCCTTCGGTGATGCTTTCACCCATTTTGGGGAGTTTGAAGTCTATTTTTTCTGATTTATTGGTTTTATTATTGTTGCTCATTTTTTACTTCTATTTTTTCTCGCAAAGTCGCCAAGGCGCA